>NZ_DJTF01000137.1:0-46152 GCF_002438125.1 Pseudomonas sp. UBA6315 | reverse complement strand
CTGTGGACCGCCATCAAGGAAGCCTCGCTGGACCGCGCCGCGCCGTTCCTGATCTACCAGGAAAGCAACGTCATCATCCGCGCCATCCGCGACTACCTGCGCCAGGACATCGGCGAAGTGCTGATCGACAGCATCGACGCCCAGGAAGAAGCCCTGACCTTCATCCGCCAGGTGATGCCGCAGTACGCCAGCAAGGTGAAGCTGTACGAAGACAGCGTGCCGCTGTTCAACCGCTTCCAGATCGAAAGCCAGATCGAAACCGCCTTCCAGCGCGTGGTCGACCTGCCGTCCGGCGGCTCGATCGTGATCGACCCGACCGAAGCCCTGGTTTCCATCGACATCAACTCGGCGCGCGCCACCAAGGGCAGCGACATCGAGGAAACCGCCCTGCAGACCAACCTGGAAGCGGCTGAGGAAATCGCCCGCCAGCTGCGCCTGCGCGACATCGGCGGCCTGATCGTCATCGACTTCATCGACATGACCCCGGCGAAGAACCAGCGCGCCGTGGAAGAACGTGTGCGCGAATGCCTGGAGGCCGACCGTGCCCGTGTCCAGGTAGGCCGCATCTCGCGTTTCGGCCTGCTGGAAATGTCCCGCCAGCGCCTGCGCCCATCGCTCGGCGAAAGCAGCGGCATCGTCTGCCCGCGCTGCTCCGGCACCGGCATCATCCGTGACGTCGAATCGCTGTCGCTGGCCATCCTGCGCCTGATCGAGGAAGAGGCCCTGAAGGACCGCACCGCCGAGGTTCGCGCCCAGGTGCCGATCCCGGTAGCCGCCTTCCTGCTCAACGAGAAGCGCAACTCGATCACCAAGATCGAACTGCGTACTCGCGCCCGCATCATCATCCTGCCGAACGACCACCTGGAAACCCCGCACTTCGAAGTCCAGCGCCTGCGCGACGACAACCCGGAAGTGCTGAACAACCAGTCCAGCTACGAAATCGCCGCTGCCGAAGCCGAAGAAGCGCCGCTGCCGACCGCCACCCGCACCCTGGTTCGCCAGGAAGCCGCGGTGAAGACCGCGCCGGCCCGCGCCAACGCACCGGTACCGACCGCCGAGGAAGAGCAGCCAGCCGCACCTGCCGCCCCTGCAGCACCGAGCGTGCCGGAGCCAAGCCTGTTCAAGGGCCTGGTCAAGTCGCTGGTCAGCCTGTTCGCCGGCAAGGAAGAACCTGCCGCCGCCCCGGCCGTGGCTGCCGAGAAGCCTGCCAGCGAACGCACCCCGCGTAACGAGGAGCGTCGCAACGGCCGCCAGCAGAGCCGCAACCGCAACGGTCGCCGTGATGAAGAGCGCAAGCCGCGCGAAGAGCGTGCCGAGCGCGCCCCGCGTGAAGAGCGTCAGCCTCGCGAAGAGCGTGCCCCGCGTGAAGAACGCGCACCACGCGAAGAACGTGCACCACGCCAGCCACGCGAAGACCGCCGCGGCAACCGCGAAGAGCGCCCGGCACGCGAACTGCGTGAACCCCTGGATGCCGCACCGGTCGTGCGTGAAGAGCGCCAGCCGCGTGAAGAGCGTGCCCCACGTGAAGAGCGTGTAGCCCGCGAAGAGCGCGCACCGCGTGAAGAACGTGCACCACGTGAAGAGCGTGCTCCTCGCGAAGAGCGCGCCCCACGTGAAGAGCGTGCCCCTCGCGAAGAACGCGCTCCGCGTGAAGAGCGTGCACCTCGCGAAGAACGCGCTCCACGTGAAGAACGCGCCCCTCGTGAAGAGCGCCAGCCTCGCCCACCGCGTGAAGAGCGCCAGCCACGCGCTGCCGAACAGGCCGCCGAGCAGGCTGCAGAGCTCGCCGAGGAGCAACTGCCGAACGAAGAGCTGCTGCAGGACGAGCAGGAAGGTGCCGATGGCGAGCGTCCGCGTCGTCGCTCCCGTGGCCAGCGTCGTCGCAGCAACCGTCGTGAGCGCCAGCGCAATGCCAACGGCGAGCTGATCGACGGCGATGACGAAGGCAGCGAAGGCAACGAAGAGCAGCCGCAACAGCACCAGGCCTCCGAGCTGGGTGCCGAATTGGCCGCCGGCCTTGCCGTTACCGCCGCCGTCGCCAGCAGCAATATCAGTGCCGATGCCGAAGCCCAAGCCAACCAGCAAGCCGAACGCGCCACTGCCGAAGCCGCTGTTACCGAAACCCGCGAAGCCGCCCAGCCGGCAGAAGCTGTCGAGGCGGTTACCCAGGCCGAGGAAGTTGTGATCGCGCCAGTGGTCGAGCAGCCTGTCAGCGAGCCCGTTGCCGTGGTCGAAGCCAGCGCTGAGCCGGTGGTCGAAGTTGCACCACAGCCCGTTGTCGAGGCTGAAGCTGCCCCTGCCGTTGAGCCGGTAGTGGTCGCCGAAGCGCCTGTCGAGGCTCCAGCCGTCGAAGCCGGTGAAGCCGAGAAGCCTCAGGTTGCCTTCGAAGCCGCCCCTGCCGAAGAGCCGGCAGCGGTCGTCGAAGCCCAGCCAGAAGTGGTAGCAGAGCCTGCGCCGGTTGTTGCCGAAGTAGCGCCGGTCGCCGAGCCTGTCCCGGTGGAAGCACCGGCAGCGGTCGAAGCCGCTACCGTGATGCTGCCTAACGGCCGCGCGCCGAACGACCCACGTGAAGTGCGTCGCCGCAAGCGTGAAGCCGAGGCCGCTGCCAAGGCTGCACAGCAAGCTGCTGCCGCCGACGAGCCGGCCCTGGAAACCGCCGATGAGCACAAGCCTCACCACGGTTGATAGCAACGGCTGAATGAAAAAGCCCCGCCAGTGCGAACTGGCGGGGCTTTTTCTTGGCCGGGGGTTTTGTGTTGACTGCATCGCCGGCAAGCCGGCTCCCACAATTAGAGCACCGCTGTATAGGTGGGAGCCGGCTTGCCGGCGATGAGGCCAGCGCGGCCCCAACATTCAGTAGAGGTTAGGCTCCATCTCAAGCTCAACCCCAAAACGCTCCAGCACATCCGCCTGGATCCGCTGCGCCAGCGCATGCATCTGCCCCCCGCTCGCCTGGCCATAATTGACCAGCACCAGCGACTGCAGCCGATGCACCCCGGCATCCCCATCGCGATACCCCTTCCACCCCGCCTGCTCGATCAACCAGCCCGCCGCCAGCTTCACCTGGCCATCGGCCTGGGCGTAGCCAACCACCGCGGGATGCCGAGCGCGAATGCGCTCCACGAGCACAGCAGATACCACCGGATTCTTGAAAAAGCTGCCGGCATTGCCCAGCTCGGCCGGGTCCGGCAGCTTTTCGCGGCGGATGCTGCAGATGGCATCGCTGATTGCCTGGGCGGTGGGCCGTTCGACACCCTGCTCCTGCAAGCGCTGACGCACCGGGCCGTAGTCCAGGTGCGCCTGCAGCACATGGCTCAAGGCAAAACGCACCCGCAGGATCAACCAGCGGCCAGGGTTGCGCTTGAACAGGCTGTCGCGATAACCGAAGGCGCATTCCTCAAGGCCGAAGTCACGCAACTCGCCGGTTTCCCGGTCTAGCGCGGTCAGCCCGACGAACATATCCTTGATCTCCACGCCATAGGCGCCCACGTTCTGCATCGGCGCAGCACCCACCGTGCCCGGGATCAGGCTGAGGTTTTCCAGGCCACAGAAGCCTTGCGCCAGCGACCATTGCACGAACGGGTGCCAGGCTTCGCCCGCTTCGGCTTCGACCACCACCCGCATGCCGTCATCGCTGAGCACGCGGCGCCCCTGGCTGGCCATGTGCAGCACCAGCGCATCGACATCACGGGTCAGCAGCAGGTTGCTGCCGCCGCCGATCACCAGCACCGGCACGCCGGCCTCGTGCGCCAGCCGCAAGGCCTCGCGCACCTCTTCATCGTTGTGCGCCTGGGCAAAGTAGCGGGCTTTCACATCGATGCCGAAGCTGTTGTAGGGCTTGAGCGAGACTTGCGCTTGCCAACCCGCCGTCATAACCGCCCCTTGATTTCCACGACCAGCTCACGGCACGCCGCCTCGATCAGGTCGAGCACCTGCTCGAAGCCATCGGCGCCGCCGTAGTAAGGGTCTGGCACTTCGTCCAGGGCGGCGCCATAGCGGCGCAGGAACAGGTCCAGCTCACCCACGGCGCTGTGCGGGCGCAGGGCGCGCAGGTGGCCGAGGTTGCTTTCATCCATGGCCAGAATCAGGTCGTACTCGGCAAAGTGCGCCGCCTTGACCTGCTGCGCACGCTGCGCCGAGAGGTCGTAACCGCGGGCCAGCGCAGCCTTGCAGGTGCGGCTGTCGGGCGCCTTGCCCACATGCCAGTCACCGGTACCGGCAGATGCCACCTGCACCTGGTCGGCCAGACCTGCGGCCTGCAGTTGATGACGCAGCACACCTTCGGCAGTGGGCGAACGGCAGATGTTGCCCAGGCACACGAACAGAACGCGCATCAGGCCTCCAGCAAGCGCCTTACGCGCTCAAGGTCTTCTGGGGTGTCGACACCAACGGCGGGCGCCTCGATGGCGTCCTCGACGTGGATGCGCACGCCGTGCCACAGGGCACGCAGCTGCTCCAGCGCTTCGCTCTGCTCGAGCCAGCAAGGGCCCCAGGCGACGAAGTCCTGAAGGAAGCCGACGCGGTAGGCGTACATGCCGATATGGCGGCGATACGGCACGCCTTCGGGCAGTGGGTCGCGGCCCTTGGCGAAGGCATCGCGCGCCCACGGAAGTGGCGCACGGCTGAAGGTCAATGCCAGGCCGTTCTTGTCGCTGACGACCTTGACCGCGTTCGGGTTGAACACGGTTTCGGGGTCGTGGATCGGCTCGGCCAGGGTGGCGATGCTCGCCTGCGGGTGAGCAGCCAGGTTGGCGGCCACCTGGTCGATGATCACCGGCGGAATCAGCGGCTCGTCACCCTGCACGTTGACCACGATGGCATCGGCGGCCAGGCCCAGGTGGGCGGCCACTTCGGCCAGGCGGTCGGTGCCCGACTCATGGTCGGCGCGGGTCATCAGCACTTCGCCGCCAAAGGCCTGGCATACCTCGACGATGCTGGCATCGTCGGTGGCGATGACCACGCGGCTGGCGCCGCTCTTGCGCGCCTGCTCCCAGACGTGCTGGATCATCGGCTTGCCGGCGATCAGCAGCAGCGGTTTGCCCGGCAGGCGCGTGGAGCGCAGGCGAGCAGGAATCACCACGGTGAAGTCGAGGCTCATTTGTCCAGGCGCTCGTCGTCGGTCAGGGTGCGCGCCTCGCTTTCCAGCATCACCGGGATGCCATCGCGAATCGGGTAGGCCAGGCCTGCGCCCTTGCTGATCAGCTCGGTCTTGTCGGCGCTGAGCTTGAGCGGGCCTTTGGTGATCGGGCAGGCCAGGATGTCGAGCAGTTTGGTGTCCATGGAAGCGTCCTTGAGGCCAGGTGGCCGGAAATTGAAAACGGGCTCAGGGCTTGCGCAGCAGGCGCTGCAGCTGGCTGTCGAACCAGGCCGTGAAGGCCGGGGTGGGCTGGGCCTCGACGGCCAGGTACCACCAGTCGTCGGCGGCGAAGGCCCGGCATTTCACCGCATCCTTCTCGGTCATCACCAACGGCAAGGGCGGGCTGAATGCCAGGCGCTCGGCGCTGAACTCGGCGTGGTCGGCGAAGGGGTGCGGCACCGGCTGCCAGTTTAGCCCCAGCAGGGTATTGAAGAAACGTTGCGGGTTGCCGATACCGGCGACCGCGTGCAGGCGCTGGCCTGCCGGAAACAGATCGAGCCCGCGCCGCTCGCCGCTGCGCAGGTTGACCAGGGCGCTGGGCTGCAGGCTGAAGGCAAAACCGTCTGCACGATCGGCGCTGGCGCCGTTGAACAGCACGGCATCGGCCTCTTGCAGGCGCTCGGCGGGCTCGCGCAAGGGCCCGGCCGGCAGGCAGCGGCCATTGCCCAGGCCGCGCGCGGCGTCGATCAGCACCAGCTCCAGGTCACGCGCCAGGCGGTAGTGCTGCATGCCATCGTCACACAGGATCAGGTCCAGCGGCTCGCTGGCCAACAGCGCCTGCACGGCGCGGGAGCGGTCCGGGTCGATCATCAGCGGCACGCCGGTGCGCTGGACGATCAGCAAAGGCTCGTCGCCAGCCTGTTCGGCTGGCTGCTGCGCCTCGACCCGCCACGGCAGCTGCGGCGGCTTGGCACCGTAGCCACGGCTGACCACACCGACCTTCAGCCCCTGCCGACGGCAATGCTCGATCAGCCAGAGGATCATCGGCGTCTTGCCGGTACCGCCAATGGTGATGTTGCCGACCACGATGACCGGCACCGGGGCGCGGTAGCTGGCGCTTTCACCGCTGAGAAAGCGCGCCCGCTTGCGCGTGACCACGCGGCGGTACAACGCCTCCAGCGGGCGCAGCAGCGCCAGCGCAGGGTGCCCGGCATACCAGGCCGCCAGCAATCGGTCAGCCAACGCCATCAGGGTGTCCCCTGGGCCGCCTCGACGGTGGTCATGCGCAGCTGGCTGAAACCGAGCTTGCCGGCAGCATCCATTGCGGTGATCACAGCCTGGTGCGGCGTCTTGCCGTCGGCGCTGATTGCCAGGGGCAATTTATTGTCGCCACCGGACTCACGCTCGATGGCCTCGGTCAGGGTGGCCAGGTCGCTCTTGGGCAGCAGGTGGTTGTTCACCGAGTACACGCCCTCGGCGCTGATGGTGACTTCCACCAGCTTGCCCTGGTCGGCAGGCGGCTGCTCGGCGCTGGCGGCCTCGGGCAGCTCGACGCGCAGCTGGGTCTCGCGGGTGAAGGTGGTGGTGACCACGAAGAACAGCAGCAGGACGAACACCACGTCGATCAGCGACGCCAGGTTGATGTCGACGTTCTCCCGCTGGCGATTGCGCCGGAACTTCACGCCTTGCCTCCGGCCACTTCCACTTCGCGGTCGCCCTGGATCACTTCCACCAGCTTGATCGCTTCCTGCTCCATGCCCACCACCAGCTCATCGATGCGGCGCAGCAGGAAGCGGTGGAAGAACACGGCGGGGATACCGATCATCAGGCCGGCCGCGGTGGTGACCAGGGCCTTGGAGATACCGCCCGCCAGCACGGCGGCATTGGCGGTCATCTGCGAGCCCATGAAGGCGCTGAAGATGTCGATCATGCCCAGCACGGTGCCCAGCAGGCCCAGCAGCGGGGCCATGGCGGCAATGGTGCCGAGGGTGCTGATATAGCGCTCCAGGTCATGGATGACCCGCGAAGCGGCCTCTTCGATGCACTCTTTCATGATTTCGCGGCCATGCCGCGAGTTGGCCAGGCCCGCAGCGAGGATCTCGCCCAGCGGCGAATCGGCGCGCAGGGCCTTGAGCTTGTCACTGGTGAGCTGCTTGTCCTTGATCCACATCCACACCTGGCCGAGCAGGTGCGGCGGGGTGACACGGCTGGCGCGCAGGGTCCACAGGCGCTCGACGACGATAGCCATGGCGACGACGGAGCTCAGAATGATCGGCAGCATCATCCAACCACCGGACTTGACCAATTCCCACACAGTAAACGCCCCTTCGGAAAAAGGCCGCCACTCTACCATACGCACGCGGGGCGCTCATCTGCCGAAGGTCAGGGAATTGGCTGTGCATCACGCCAGAAGCGGCGCTGCGCGCGCACCCCCTCGGCGCCGCCCTGGCTGCCCAGCAGCAGGCGCAATGCGCCCTCTTGCGCCGTATCGTGGATCGCCAGCTGGTGGCGGCGATAGCGCTCGAGCACCTGCGCATGGGGGTGGCCGAAGCCATTGTTGCGCCCGCGGGAAATGATCACCCCACGTGGCGCCGTGGCCCGCATGAATGGCTCGGTGGAGGAGCTGGCGCTGCCGTGGTGCGGCGCCTGCAACCAGTCAATGGCCGGCGCCGGGTGGTCGGCCAGCCAGGCGCGCTCGGCGCCGGCTTCCATATCACCGGCCAGTAGCAAGCGCTCGCCCTGCGCCTCGACCAGCAAGACACAGGAGCGATCATTGCTGCCCTGCCCTTCGCCCCAGTGCCACAGCGAAAAACGCACGCCATCCCATTCCCACCCTTCATGACTGACGCATGGCTGCGCCGACAACGGCGGGGCGAGCGCCTGCGCCTCGCCACTGAGCACCCGCGCCACCGGCAGCCCCCGGGCAACCGCCAGTGCCCCGCCAGCATGGTCGGTGTGGGCGTGGCTGATCAGCATCAGGTCCAGTTGCCGCACGCCCAGCTTGTGCAAGGTGGGCAGCACGACCCGCTCGCCAAGGTCCACGTCACCGCGCGCGGGGCCAGCGTCGTACAGCACGCTGTGCTGGCGCGTGCGCAGCAGCACCGCCAGGCCCTGGCCGACATCCAGGTGCCAGACCTCCACCTGGCCATGCGCCACCGGCGCCTTGGGCACCCACAGGGCCAACAGCATGACCCAGCCCAGGCCACGCAGCGGCACACCCCGTGGCAGCAGCACCAGCAGCGCCCCCAGGCACACCAGTGTCCAGGCCCACAGCGGCAAGGCCGGCGGCACCCAGGCCGGGCGCCAGGCAGCCAGCCCTTGCAGCACCCGCAGCAGGCCATCGAGCAGGCCGCCTGCCAGCCACAGCAATGCCTCGCCAACGCCTGCCAGTGGCAGCAGCAAGGTGCCCAGCAGCGCCAGCGGCAATACCGCCAGGCTGATCCAGGGCACGGCCACCAGGTTCGCCAGTGGCGCACTGAGGCTGACCGGCAGCCCGCTGGCCAACAGGATGGGCAGCAGGCCGATGGCGATCACCCACTGGGCGCGGGTCCATGCCTGCCAGGGGCGCCAGCCGCCCAGGCGCCCGCTGAAGCAATAGACCAGCGTCGCCACCGCGCCGAACGACAACCAGAACCCCGGCAGCAAGGCGGCCAGGGGCTCGGCGATCAGCACCAGGTTGAGCGCCACCAGCAGCGGGAAGAAGGGCCCCAGGTGGCGAAAGCGCAAGCGCCAGAGCAGTACCACCGCCAACATCAGGCAAGCGCGCTGCACCGGCACCCCGGCGCCGGCCAGCCAGCCGTAGGCCAGCGCCGCCGCCAGCGCCAGGGTACAGGCGCAAGGCAGCCAAGGCAGGCGCCGAGGCCACAGCCCCCCGCGCGCCAGGCCCGCCACCAGGGCGTACAGCAGCCCGGCCACCAGGCCGATGTGCTGGCCCGAAATCACCAGCAGGTGCACCGTGCCCGTGGCTTGCAACACTTGCCAGTCGCTGCGGGCCAGCCCGCTGCCGTCGCCGAGCACCAGTGCCACCAACGCCGCCTGCCTGCCGTTGGCATCGACGGCCAGCAGCCGCTGGCGCAGGGCATCGCGCCAACTCGGCGCCTGCGCCTGCAGCACATGGCCCGCCTTGACCGTGCCGGTCGCACCCACCCGCCGCGCCAGCAAATGCGCCTCTCGGTCAGGCCCATGGGGGTTGAGCAGCCCGGCGGGGCGCTGCAAGGTCACGGCCAGGCGCCACTGCTCACCAGCCCGCACCGGCGGGCCACCGAACCAGCTCAGTTGTAGGCGCGAGGGCAGCTCGGCGCGACGCGAGCGGGGCTGTTCCAGCTCAAAACGCACGCTTTGCCCGGTGTGGCTCGGCAACCCGACCACCCGGCCTTCCAGCCACAGGGTGCGGCCATCGAGGGGCAGCGCCAGGCGGTCGTCCAGCGCCAGTTGCGCCGACCAGCAGGCCCAGCACAACCCCAGCAGGAAACACCCCACCGGCCAACCGTGCGTGCGCAGGCACAGCAGCCCGCTGCAAAGCAGCAGGCAAAGCCATCCGACCGACGGCAATGCGGGGAGAAGGCCCAGGCACAACAGCCCGAGCGCCAGCGCAAGCATCCCTGTGCGCATGAGGTAGAGCTCCAGAAGCAAAATCGCTTACTGAGGCATAGCTGAAATGCCGCACTGGCTCGCTCAACAATTGTCACAAACTCTGAACGAGCCTGAGCGGGAATCAAGGCATACTGCCTCGATCAACGCGCCAGGAGCCTACATGCCGCGCCGACTTTTCAAACGGTACATGCCGGATCCAACCAGCATCAGGGAACACAAGTCCCTGCGCTTTTTCGGCAAGCTGCTACACGACCCGAACCTCTGGCACCTGAACCGACACTCGGTGGCGCGGGCCATGGGCGTGGGCCTGTTCGCGGCGTTGATCCCGATCCCCATGCAGATGCTGCTGGCGGCGGCGCTGGCCATCCCGGTACGCGGCAACCTGCCGATTGCCGTCAGCCTGGTATGGTTGACCAACCCACTGACCATGCCGCCGGTGTTCTTCGTCACCTACATGACCGGTGCCTGGCTGATGCAGGTGCCGCCGCGCACCCTGCCCGACGAACTCACCTTCGAATGGATCACCGACCAGCTGGCAACGCTGTGGCAGCCGTTCCTGCTGGGCTCGGTGGTGTGCGGGGTGGTGCTGGGCATCGCCGCCTACTTCACCACCATGCTGTACTGGCGCTGGTGGGTCGGCCGGCAGTGGCGCCGGCGCAAGCACAAGGCCTCAGGCGCGCATGCCGCGGCCGCTGACCAGCAGGCGAACGCACAGCAGGTAGAGCACCGCGGTGGCCACCAGCATGAAGGTGATCGCCGTACCAATGCTGATATCCGACACCCCTAGGATGCCGTAGCGGAACGAGTTGACCATGTGCAGCACCGGGTTGGCCAACGACACGGTCTGCCAGAACGGCGGCAGCAGGTTGATCGAGTAGAACACCCCGCCCAGGTAGGTCAGCGGCGTCAGCACGAAGGTCGGGATGATCGAGATATCGTCGAAGTTGCGCGCAAACACGGCGTTGACGAAGCCCAGCAGCGAAAAGATGGTGGCGGTCAACAGCACCACGATCACGGTCACGCCCAGGTGGTGCACCTGCAGGTCGGTGAAGAACATCGACAGGATGGTCACGATCACCCCGACCGCCAGGCCGCGCAGTACACCGCCCAGCACATAGCCGACGAGAATGGTGTGCGGCGACACCGGCGATACCATCAGCTCTTCGATCGAGCGCTGGAACTTGCTGCCGAAGAAGCTCGACACCACGTTGCCATAGGAGTTGGTGATCACCGACATCATGATCAGCCCCGGCACGATGTACTGCATGTAGGTGAAGCCACCCATGTCGCCGATCTGCCGGCCGATCAGGTTACCGAAGATCACGAAGTACAGGACCATGGTGATCGCCGGCGGCAGCAGGGTCTGCGGCCAGATGCGCAAGAAGCGCCGCACTTCGCGGTAGACGATGGTATTCAGGGCCACCCAGTTGGTGCGCAGTTCCACACTCATATGGCCACCTTCGACAGGTTTTTTTCCACCAGGGACACGAACAGCTCCTCGAGTCGGTTGGTCTTGTTGCGCAGGCTCTGCACCTCGATGTTCTGCAGGGCCAGCTGGCCGAACAGCGCGGTGATGCCGATGTCTTTTTCCACCTGCACTTCCAGGGTGTGCGGGGTCAGCAGGCGGCACGGGTAGCCCTGCAGGGCCGGCGCCTGGGCCAGGTCCTGCTTGAGGTCGAGGACGAAGGTCTCGACGTGCAGCTTGCCCAGCAACTGGCGCATGCTGGTGTTCTCGACGATGGTGCCGTGGTCGATGATGCCGATGTTGCGGCACAGCTGCTCGGCTTCTTCCAGGTAGTGGGTGGTGAGGATGATGGTGATGCCCTTCTGGTTGAGCTCGGTGAGGAAGCTCCACATCGAACGACGCAGCTCAATGTCCACCCCGGCGGTCGGCTCGTCGAGGATCAGCAGGCGCGGTTCGTGGATCAGCGCGCGGGCGATCATCAGCCGGCGCTTCATGCCACCGGACAGCGAGCGCGACTGCACGTCACGCTTGTCCCACAGGCCCAGCTGGGTCAGGTACTGCTCGGCGCGCTCCTTGGCCAGCTTGGGCGGGATGCCGTAGTAGCCGGCCTGGGTCACGACGATGTCGAAGGTCTTCTCGAACTGGTTGAAGTTGAATTCCTGCGGCACCACGCCCAGGCAGCGCTTGAGCGCAGCGGGCTCGCGGTCCAGGTCATGGCCGAACACGTTGACCGTGCCGCTGGTCTTGTTGACCAGGGTCGAGAGGATGCCGATGGTAGTGGACTTGCCGGCACCGTTGGGGCCGAGCAAGGCGAAGAAGTCGCCTTCGGCAACATCCAGGTCGATGCCTTTGAGGGCCTGGAAGCCGTTGCCGTAGGTCTTGGTCAGCTGTCGGATGGACAGGGCAGAACTCATAGCGGGTCACGTACCGAATAAAAAATGGTTCAGGACACGCCAGGCGAAGTCACTGGCGCAGTGAGTGCGGCCATGGTGCAAGGCCAGGCCGCACAAGTACAGTCACATCTATTGATAATGACTATCGAAGCAGGGTCAGGTGAGCGCGGTCATCACGGCGGCCTGGTAGGCCGGGCGCTGTTTCAGGCGCTCGTACCAGGCTTGCAGGTGGTGCATGGCCGGGCGCTCGATGGGCATTTCGAACCAGGCATAGACGAAGCTCCCCAGTGGGATGTCGCCCATGCCGATCTGGTCACCGGAAAGATAAGGCTGGTGCGCCAGGGTTTGATCGGCAATCGACAGCAATTGCGCGCACTGCTTGTGCGCGGCGTTGATGGCCACCCAGTCGCGCTGCTCTTCGGGGGTGCGCAAAAGGCCCCAGAACAGCGGGCGGAACGGCGCGGCGAAGGACGAGGTGGTCCAGTCCATCCACTTGTCGGCCAGGGCGCGCTGGCGTGGGTCTTCGAGGTACCAGCCCTGCTCGGCGCCGTATTCGGCGCACAGGTAGCGCACGATGGCGTTGGACTCCCACAGCACCAGGTCGCCATCTTCGAGCATGGGCACCAGGCCATTGGGGTTGAGGGCACGGTAGTGCGGCTCGTTGACCACGCCGAAGGCACCGCCGGCGTCGATGGCTTCGAAGTCCAGGCCCAGCTCATGGGCGATCCACAGCGCCTTGCGCACATTGCTCGAATTCTTGCGGCCCCAGATCTTCAGCATGGCAACGTCCTTATGGAATGCGGAGGGAAGACAGTCTACTCCAGAGCTCCATCGCCTGTACTGGCCCTATCGCCGGCAAGCCGGCTCCCACAAAGAGCCGGCGATAAGGCCACCCCAGTCGCAGATGAACTGAAACTCCCGCCGCCCCTCCCTGTCACTGTCATGACCCTGCCGTTTTTTGCGTTGCGTCTAAGCTCTGTGGGACGGCCCAAGCCCCTGGTTCCAAGGAGGACCGATTATGTTGCTGTTGTGGTTGGTAGTGCTGGTGATCGGCGCGGCGTACCTCACGCACCGGCGCCTGGCGCCCTTGCAGATTCTCGGGATCATGGCGGCCTACGTGCTGCTCATGGGCATCTTCAGCAAAGCCCCTGGCTGGTTGCTGATCCTGATCTGGGCCATCCTGGCGGTGAAAATCGCCCTGGTGGCGCTGCCAGAATGGCGGCGCAAGGTGTTCACCGGCCCGGTGTTCAAGTGGTTCAAGCGCACCCTGCCGCCCATGTCGCAGACCGAGCGCGAAGCGATCGACGCCGGCACCGTGTGGTGGGACGGCGAGCTGTTCAGCGGCCGCCCCGACTGGGGCACGCTGCTCGACTACCCGGCGCCCAAGCTGACCGATGAAGAGCAGGCTTTCATCGACGGCCCCACCGAAGAATTGTGCGCCATGGTCAGCGACTGGCAGATCGGCCAGGACCTGGACCTGCCGCCCGAGGCCTGGCAGCACATCAAGGAGCACGGCTTCTTCGCCCTGATCATCCCCAAAGAGTACGGCGGCAAAGGTTTCTCCGCCTATGCCCACTCCCAGGTGGCGATGAAACTGGCCACCCGCAGCGGCGACCTGGCCTCCACGGTAATGGTGCCCAACTCCCTCGGCCCGGCCGAGCTGCTGCTGCACTACGGCACCGATGAACAGCGCAACCACTACCTGCCCCGCCTGGCCCGCGGCGATGACATCCCCTGCTTCGCCCTCACCGGCCCGCTGGCCGGCTCCGACGCTGGCGCCATGCCCGACACCGGCGTCATCTGCAAAGGCCAATGGCAAGGTGAAGAAGTCATCGGCCTGCGCCTGAACTGGGAAAAGCGCTACATCACCCTTGGCCCGGTCGCCACCCTGCTGGGCCTGGCGTTCAAGGCCTACGACCCAGACCACCTGCTTGGCGAGCAAGAAGAGCTGGGCATCAGCCTGGCGCTGATCCCCACCGACACCCCCGGGGTGGAGATCGGCAAGCGCCACCTGCCCCTGGGTGCGGCGTTCATGAACGGCCCCAACAGCGGCAAGGACGTGTTCGTGCCGCTGGACTTCCTCATCGGCGGCCAGGCCATGCTCGGCAAGGGCTGGATGATGCTGATGAACTGCCTGTCGGTGGGCCGTTCGATTTCCCTGCCTGCCGTGGGCACAGGCGCGGCCAAGTACACCAGCCTGGTCACCGGCCAGTACGCCAACATCCGCGAGCAGTTCAACGTGCCGCTGGCAGCCTTCGAGGGCATCCAGGAGTCACTGGCGCGCATCGGCGGCAACGCCTGGCTGATGGACAGCGCCCGCCTGCTGACCGCCAAGGCCGTGGACCTGGGCGAGAAACCGTCGGTGTTGTCGGCGATCCTCAAGTATCACCTCACCGAACGCGGCCGCGAGTGCATCCAGCATGCGATGGACGTGCACGGCGGCAAAGCCATCATCATGGGGCCCAACAACTACCTGGGCCGCAGCTGGCAGGGCGCGCCGATCTTCATCACGGTGGAAGGCGCCAACATCCTCTCGCGCAACCTGATGATCTTCGGCCAGGGCGCCATCCGCTGCCACCCGTTCGTGCTCAAGGAAATGGCCCTCGCAGGGCGCGAGGACCACGACCAGGCACTGAAGGAATTCGACGACCTGTTGATGAAGCACATCATGTTCGCCGCCGGCAACGCGGCCAGCACCTTGGTGTTCAACCTGGGGCTCGGGCGCTTCGAGTCGGTGCCCGGCGATGCCTTGAGCCAAGGTTACTTCCGCGCCCTCAACCGCCAGGCTGCCGCCTTCGCCCTTCTGGCCGACCTGTCGATGATGCTGCTCGGCGGCGCACTCAAACGCCGCGAGCGGCTGAGTGCACGGCTGGGGGATGTACTGAGCTACCTCTACCTGGCCAGCGCCGCGCTCAAGCGCTATCACGACTTGGGCTCACCCGAGCACATGCAACCTCTGCTGCGCTGGGCCATGGAGGAGAGCCTGGGCCAGGCAGAGAAGGCGCTGGACCGTTTGCTCGACAATTTCCCCAACCGCTTCGCTGGCTGCGCCCTGCGTGTGCTGGTGTTCCCTTTTGGCCGGCGTCATACCGGGCCAAGCGATGAACTGGACGCAGAAGTGGCCGAGTTGATCGGGCGCAGCCACGGCGACCCGGCCCTGGAAGAACTGCTGCGCGGCTGTTTCAGGCCAAACGCCGAGGGCGACCCGGTTGCTGCCCTGGAAAAAGCCAGCAGGCATCTGACCGAAGCGGCCCCACAATTCAAGGCATTGCACCAAGCACTGCGTGAAGGGCGATTGCAGCCGACGCCAGGACAGGGCTTGATCGAGGCAGCCGAGCAAGCCGGGCTGCTCGAGCCTGCACAAGCGCGGCAATTGCGCGACGCACAAGAGGCGCAACGTCAGGTGATCGATGTCGATGCATTCGATAAAGCGTCGCTGAAGCTGGCACCGGGCAATATCCGTTGAACAGTGGGTATCAAGCCAACGAAGCTACGGCCTCGTTGGCTTGATACCCTTCGTAGCGCAACCTATCCAACTCAACCTTCGAAAAATTCAACGACTTGATTGGGCGTATATAACGGCATAGGGATGATCGTGACCGCCCAGTACAGCAACCGGGTACTGGTGGTATCGCGCCCTGCAACCACGGTGAATGGCGTGGGCGCCGAAGCGGCTGGAGTAAATGCGCCAGTGGATGATACCGAGCCGTTGCCCGCAAGGATCAACCACTGCGTTTCGTTGTCCGCTACACGCACATCCTTGCGCAGGTTCACGTCGTAGTACCACAGCTCCAGTGTCAATCGCCCTGATACAAGCGAGCACCTGACGGTGTGCGTTTGAATTGCGTACAAGGTGACGAATGCACAATCGGCGGACTGCCCCCCTGCGGTTACCCGCACAACGTCAGTGGTCGATCGCTCGCTAAGCGAACTCAGTACCACCGCTGCTCGCCTGGTCTTACAATCTTCCCCGTACTCGACTGCGGATGAACCGAAGGGTGGGGGCACGTAATGGAAAGTGCCACCGCCACTTTCGAGCTTCCCTTTGTAATTGCCCACGAAGGTCACAGCCGCGTTGAATGGATCGGACACCTCGAGCAGCTGCCGATCGAATCCTGCTCCCACGATACTCACCAAAGGGCTGATGAAAGTTGGAGCTGCCGTAACGTTGACATCCTCGGCAGCGGCCGACCTGCTCGCGCGCTTCCAGCCAAAAATGAAACCCAATCCCGGCATGGGAATGTCCTGTGCCTTGTCATAGGTAGCGGAGCCTGGAGGCACCAGCAATCCAGACAGCCAGTTGCGGTCTTCAGGAGGCTGATCGCGCAGGTTTTCGGGAAAGCCTATTGCCATGCTCACCCCTTTGAGATCGTCTTCTTCTATTGCAATATCGTGAGAAGAAACTTGATCGTCACTGCCCGCAGAAGCCATTGACGGCGCAAGTACCGAGTAGGCAATGCCGTTACTGGCGGATCCGATGCAGGGAATCACCACATCCTGCAACCACTTGTTGGTCGGCGCAGCTGGCATCTGATAGAGCACCAGGCTGCGCGCTGCATTGTAGTGGTTGACCAACAAGCGTTTATCGGTATCGCTACCGCTGTAGCTGTACTCCATGGCCCCGCTCCAGCCCAGGCTAACCTCTCGCCTGGGCTGGGTTTTGTAGGCAAGCGTATGCCGATGCTCGCCGGGGGCGAAAGACAGGCTCATCTTCAATACATCACTGGTAAGCAGGTCTTTCCTTCGAACTTGAGTCAGGCTTGCGTCGGTGGAACCGTTCTCGAGCGTGAGGATCACTTCCATCTCACTTACCGCCCGTAGTTCGAACTCCAGAAAAAGTATGGAAGACTTTTCGCTGAACTTGAGTTTCGGCTGCCCCATCACCAATTGCTTGGATTTTCGTGTATTTGCGTCGGACTGCCTGTCCAGCTGGACCATTTCCGCAGGGGTAAAGGATAGAGTCGGATAGCGATCCTGCCACAATTGATTGAGCACCTTCGGTGAGATGTCCAGGCCACAGATTGCTACCCCAGAGTGTTGTTTGTCTGTCATGTTGCACCTCCCGTTAATCGAGCTTCGACGAGTTGCTGCCAGGGAAACTGATACGGGTAGTTATCTACCATTACGTTGGGCCACGCGACTGGCAAAACTACCAGTTGCGCCAATACGACTGCCCTGTACAGCGCAACGGGGTACAATACCGACAATCCACCTTTAGCTCAGGACACGCCCGTGACAAACGCCTATCAGCACTATCATTTGCAATTGCTTGAACACCTGCGCGGCATTCTGGTCGCTCTCCAAGCCAGCGAGCAGATCCCCGAGGAAAGCCATGCACTGTTTCTGGAGCGCTTCGACGAGTTGCTCGCACTCCTGCCCAAGGAGCCTTTGCAGAGCCAATATCTGGGCCAGGACCTGATCTGCCAAGTCATTCAGCGCTACCCGCAAATCGCCCACCTGGTGCCGCGCGATCTGTTGTGGTTCTTTGCCGGTGATTGCCTGCACTTCATGCCCGACGAAGAGTTGGAGCTGTATCAACAACTCGAAGAGCGCCGCTACGATGCGCAGCAGCGCGGCGAGGCGTTTGACTGGCACGCAGAAAAACAGCAACTCATTGCCGCACGCCAGCGCTGATCTCGCAAAAGGCAGCGACAGCCATAGAATTCTCCAGACCTCAAGGCGAACTAACCTACATATCAGGGCCCCGCACCGTGGGTAGGCTTACCTCGTGCTCATCCAGCAGCGTTCATATGCTCGCCGGTTGCGCATAAACCGATTTAAGCCTTCCAACACTTGATCTGGACTTCAAAAAATGAAACGCATCATTGCACTGGCTGCCCTCTGCCTGGGTTGCAGCTCCGCCATGGCAAACACAGGCATCATCAACTTCGAAGGTACCGTAAGCGCCGGCGGTACCTGCCCAATTGACGTCGTCACCCCTGGCGGCCCTTCCCTGCCCAAGATCATGTTGGGCAACTTCAGGACCACAGACTTCAAGGCAACCGGAGACAGAACTCCAGCGGTCAGGTTCGGCCTGCGTCATGACCCGCAAAACTGTGCGCTCAATGGAGACAAGGCGACCGTGAGGTACAGCGCCACCTACGGCGCCACACCCGGTGGCCTGTATGCGCTGCAAGACGGTGTTGGCTACAGTGAAGGCCTGGCACTGGCGATCTACGACGCCAGCAACCAGCCGCTCGCCCCTGACACTGACTCCATGGAATACACGCTGAGCGCGACAGCACCCACCGACATGAACTTCAGCACCCGGCTGGAGGCCATCGAAGACACGGTTACCGAAGGGCACGTATCGACCAGCGTGAACTTCGTGGTCGATATTCAATAAAGCACATGACAAGCGCAGCATGCTGCGCTTGTTTACGTACCCCTGAGCGATCTGACCACATGCCTACCTCACCACTGCGACATGCCCTGCTGCTTGCTGGGCTCATCGGTTGCCTGATGCCTTCTGCCCAAGCCGCGCTCACCATCAGCATGACCCGAATCATCCAGGCCAGCGACAAGCAAAGCAGTTCGATCATCGTCGCCAACCCCAGCACCCAAGCCTTCGCAGCCCAGAGCTGGGTCAACACCGACGCCGACGACACCACCACCGCTGTGCCCCTGATAGCCACCCCTGCCCTGTTCCGGCTGGACGCCGGCAATGAACA
Source organism: Pseudomonas sp. UBA6315 (assembly GCF_002438125.1). NCBI lineage: Bacteria > Pseudomonadati > Pseudomonadota > Gammaproteobacteria > Pseudomonadales > Pseudomonadaceae > Pseudomonas > Pseudomonas sp. UBA6315. The sequence goes on along the minus strand of NZ_DJTF01000137.1, from coordinate 27,453 downwards.
GACCGTACAGATCAATCGAATCCCCAATGACCTGCCAAACGACAGGGAATCCTTGTTCTACTTCAATCTGCAGGAAATCCCTCAAGCCGACGTCGAGCCATCGAATACCCTGACCATCGCCCTGCGTACACGCATCAAGCTGTTTTATCGGCCAGCCGATCTGCAAGGTTCTCCCCTGGATGGCTTGAAAGACCTGCAATGGTCCTTGCAGCAAATCCACGGCACAGCGCAACTGGTCGTCAGCAACCCTTCGCCCTACTACTACACCTTCAGGCACGTGCACATTGGCAAGCCCACTGAGCGAACCCGTGTCGAGGCGCGTGAAATGGTAGCGCCCAAAAGCACGCAAACCTACGCCCTGCCAGGCATCGCCATCCACCCTGGCATGCAGGTCACTTTCACCACGATCAACGACTACGGTGGCACGACCACCGAGAGGGTGGCCCCCATCGCCGAACTCTGACCCTCGATATTCAGGCCCTCAGGGTTGGACTCAGGGCAGGATAAGCCACCCACTCCCGCCCCCCGTCAAAACTGACTTGAACATGCAGGGTAAATGAGTTGTTGAGCATCAGTGTCGACAAGAAGGACTTCAGTACCACCACGTTGTTAGCGCTGCCGATCCCGTTTGTCAGATCACTCTGCCTGACGGCATAAGATTCCAGGACCTTGAAAGGCTGCGCCGGCTGGCCATTCTTCAAAACCCCGCTAACCCATATGTCAACCAGTTGCCCTACTGCCATGAAGCGCCAGGTAGCAAGGGTGACCGGGTTGCGCTCTGGGGCCTTGGACAGCTCAAAAGCGCCACTGCTAACCCCGGCCAGCTGTACCCGAGGCAGGTTGTTGCCGCTTAGGGGGGCAATGGTCAGGTCAATGCTGGGCGAGAGATAATCGTGCTGCTCGTCACCGGATACGACGTAGTTCACCTTGATCGACGTCGCGCCTTGTGCAAGCACCTTTTCCGTGGGGATCTCGAATTCCCGTGCACGGCCTTGATATTCCGTCGAGGTGGAGAAATAACCAGGATCATTGGGCTGCCCCCACTCCACTCGCAGCGTTTCATCTGGGTAAACCGTAGCCTCGGCAGGGACCTTGACAAGCAACGGCGGCAACAAGTCATTGATCGCCAGCCGCAAGTTCGACCCTGTCCCTGTGGCCTGGGCAATGCCAGGGAGTGGCAAAGTCCTCACGCCCGCGTCCACTTTCAGTATCAAAGGCCTGGCAGGCAGGCTGATGTTCCCCGCTCGGTCCTGGACCGCATAGTACAAGTAACACTCTCCATCACCCCGTTCAAGGATGAGTTCACTGCCAAAGTCGATGTAGTGAGGGCCACCAACATCTTCATAGGCCAGCACATGTTCACCGGCATACATCTCGGAAAATGGCACGGTGTCCCAGTAATAGATGATCGTGTCACCCGCCTTAGGCGTCGTGTAGTTCGGCACTTCGGTGCGAAGGCGCTGGCCATGGCTTCTGAGATAGCGCTCGGTCAGGCCGTCGCGCTCGATCTCTTCCGGGTCTTCCACCACTGTCAGTGCCCCCTGCACGCCCCCCAAGGCAGGCGGCACAAGGTCAATCAATATCTGCAGTATCTCGGAAACACTGACATCCCCGTTGGACCCCTGAACTTCATAGCTCAATACGTGCGGCCCGTCAGTCAGCCTTTCCACCGGGACACTCAGCACCAGGTCCTCCGGCTGCACCGGGGTTTCCCAGGCCCGGTCATCCACCAGGGTCGAATCGTCCCAGTAGAGCCTCAGAAGCTCTGGCTCGCCCGGTTGCGGATCGCTGAACGGCCACATGGGTACAACCACACGCAACGCTTGGGAAGTGGCTGACTTAGGAAGCAGGTTGCTGTCGCCACCCGGAATATCCTCCAGCAGCGCAGGCACCTCGACAGCCTCGAGCAATTGGTCAATGTCAGTGGATGGGTGCATGATCGGGTTCACTCCCAAAAAAAAAGGAGGCCTCACAGGCCTCCAGCGTTAGCAGTTACCAGCTGTAGCGCGCCCCAACGTTGACACCCCAAGGCTGGTCGATATGTTCGCCGCTGCTGTGGTCCAGATCGACATGCAGCTGCAAGCGCTGCGCCACTGTCACCGCCACACCTGCGCCAAGCTCAAGACGCGAACCAGAAAGATCATTGGAGAAGCGGTTGCTGTTGACCTTCACGTCATTGTTGTTGATGAACTCATGAACGTAAGCAGCGCGCAGATAGGGTTGCACAACACCCCCTTGTGACATCTCGAAGTTACGCCCGAACGTGGCACCTGCTTTACCCAACACGGAGCGTGCTGCATCCCCTTCTGCCTGCAGGTCATTGTCCAGGTGATAGTCCTTGCCCTGGATGTAAGCTGTGGACCACTGCGTGAACGGCTCCACGAAATATCCTTGGTCCAACTCAATGTGGCGACCGAACTCCGCCGACACGCCAACACCATGGTTGCTGTAATGCCCTTTGGTGCGCGTGCCATCACTCAGCCCGACCTTGGAATCGTTGTCGAAACGGTTGAACTTCACTACCCCGTCAAAGTAGTAGCCGCTGACACGGTCCAGCCAAGTGGTGTAGAGCCCAAGGTAGTAACTGTCGACTTCACCATCGGTGCCACCGGAAAGGTTCAGGTTCGACTGGCTGTACCCGGCCAGCACACCTAACAACCATTGCCCATCGCCGATTGGCAAGGGCGCGTCAGCACCAAGGGAAAACCCATGCTGGGTTTGCTTGTAAGCGACACCCGAACTGGCAGCGACGTCGAACTTGTTGCCGTAGGAACGTATCCAGCCGCCAGCCTTCCCGTCATCCAGGCGCAACTCGCCCATGCGGCTGCGCAAGGAGGTCAGCTCGCCATACCAGACTGTCGGTGCCGCATTGAACAATGCCAGTACTGAGCGAGTGCCTGGGCTGATGATCTTGCTCGAACCATCCAGGTACCAGTCATTCCCGCGCTGCACCAGCTCATAGGAAAACGCCCCCAGATCAACCGGCCCGTTAACCAACGAGAACGAGGCATCGCCGCCGCCCGTATGCACCACGTGCAACTGGTTTTCCTCGCTAGGCTCGGCCCCGCTGCTGCCGATCAGCAGCCCGTGATTGCCACTGGCATTGCCTGTCACATCAAGAAAATCGGTTTGCCCGGTGGAGAAGTCCGCATCCATGACGAATGTACCTTCGCCCGACAGGCTGCCCAGCGTCAGACGATGGTAAGCAGTGGGCTCACCAAAGTGCACGGCCCCCCCATCAAGCGTCAGATCGCCCACATTGGCATCGCCTACCAGGGTCCAGCGTGATTGGTCACCTATAGACAACGAGGCGACGTTTTCCAGATGCCCGGTGAGCGATGCCCGGTTATCCAAGGCCACGGTAGCACTGGAGCCTTGCTCGACCCATACATCACCCACCAGATGAGCGTTGTCCACATTGAGGTCGGCACTCGACTGGTTGCGCACCTCCAGCAGATTGCCATTGCTGCCACTGAGCTCAGAGCCGTTGCTGACCGTGATCTTTGCGGTCGCCGCCCCCAGGCGGCCTCCCGCCACCAGGATGGCTGCGCCGTCCTGTCCGACAACCTGGGAGCCATCCAGATCGATCGTGGCCCCGCCAGTACGGCCATCGGCGTTAACCAAAATACCCTCTTGCGCACCGATGATCTGGCTGCCCTGGGCCTGGAGCGAGCTATTGAACATACGCACGCCAGCGCTGCCTGCACCCGTGCCACGCAAGGTGCTACCGCTCAGGTACAACTGCGAATCACTGGCAATGGACGCACCGCCGTTCTTCCCACTGACGTTACTGCCGTTCAGCCATGCTTGCGAGCCGCCAGCACTGCTGCGGGCAACTGCAATGCCACGGTCTTCGCTGATGATGGTGCTGCCGTTGATGTTGGCCTTGGCCCCCCCTCCAGCAGCACCCCATCGGCAGCTGAAATGACAGAACTGCCGTTGAGTTCCAGCCCTGCCCCCTCACGCAAGAAAATGTGCTGCGTGGTCGCGCCGTTACCCGTCAAGGTGGCGCCGAGCACAACCTGATAGCTGACAAGCGGGTCGCTGGCATCGATGACCGTATCTCGATCAATGATGCGCTCAACCCCTACTGCCTCGGCCCCGTAGAAAGCAAGCGGCAGCGTGACCATGCAGCAAATGAGGCCGCTGTGAAACTTCAACTGATGCGTGTTGTTCGTCATATGCCAATTCCCATATAGACCAAATCAGGCACCCCTATTTGCAAGTCCAAGCGAGCAAGCGGCGCCAATGGCCGGCAAGGTACAGGAATTAAATTCATTAGATGTAGGAAAAGCCCTACAAACATCGAGGTATAATCTGACATTTGCAGGGCGGCTTTCATACACAACAGCATCAACCATCAGGGTTGCACACGCCCGATGGAGGGATGAAGGCAAGAGTGACCTTGGCGACTTCCGATACAACATCGCCCCTCGCCATCTTCAATGTATATGTCATGTTCGCTCTGGAACGCATGAAGAGAGGATCATTACCGCCTTCGAAGGTGGGCAGCACATTATCTTCGAACGGCACGCGCCAGGTGAAACCGGTAACGGGGTGTTGATCATCAAGTTCAATGGTCTCTTCGAGCGTGACTGCGTCGATTATCTCGAACCCTTGATCATCACTTCGCCCCCTGTACACAAACCATCTCACATCAATTTCAGTGAATGAATCGTGTTGCAGGTATTCAGTAAGGTCCGGGATTAAAACTTCCACCGCAGGCCCATCGGGATGCCCTGACGATGCCTGGATCGACGCGCAGGTGACCATCCCATTGACCAGGTGGTCATAAGCCGCAGCGATGGGTGTAATCGTAATTGCATCGACCACAACGGACGTGACCGCCGACCGTACCGGGTTGTGTACACCGGGGCGCCGGGCTTCGTAGTCGACAGGCAGCGCTGGGCTGTTTCCGCCTTCATGGATAATGGCCCAAGGCACTTCAACGATAATCTTGTCACCCGGATTATCGGCCGCCTTGACCGTATAGGTGGCGGCCTCTTCACCCGCCCAGAAGAACGTCAGCTCATCGTTTGCTTCGGCGAAGCTGTAAAGTTCAAAACTCAAGTCGGCAGGTAGGCCATTGTCGCGAACATCCAGTTCATCTTCCATGAAACTGCCACGGCCCGTGATCAGCGCTTTGGTCAAATCAGGGTGAATCGGCCCCGGCCATCCGATGTCGGGCCCATCCGGGTCCATGGTTTCGAAGTCCACGAAGATATCGGTGTTCGCGCCTCCCATGGGGTGGGTGCCGCGCAGTAACACATAGCTGACATTCGTTGGCTTGCGGCCGGGGCCGGTACCGTACTCTTGCAGCATTACGTCATTGGGTACGAGCACCCGAATATAGTCATTTGGAGCAGAACCCACCGTTTCGGCCACCAAAGCAGTATTGCCCCATTTCACCTGAACCCGATCAGTGGCTTTCATACCTACATACGACGGCACCCACACTTCGACGCCTTCGTAGGCATCTGCCTGGTCGATCAGATGGCCATCCTGGTCGGTAGCCAACGGCACCACAGGGTCTTCGAAGTCGATGGGAATCACACCCAGTGCGACGGCGACACTCCTGTAGATGGACAGCTCACTGACATTTCCTGCCTTGTCCAGCAATACGTACAGCACGAACACGCCGCCGTCGCCGACCCTGCGAATTTCATCTCCTGGTATGGCCAACGTTTGATTGGCACCGGTGGTTCTACCTCTGAACACAGGCGGATCAACATCGTCAAACTCTTCAGGAAGATGCGCCATCCAATACACAAGCACTTCATCACCGTCTTGCCAGTCGGGGTAAGCCGGCAGGAGTAAAGAAGCAGTGTCGTTGTTTGCCGCCAGCGACGCATCGGTCACGACCGGAATGGCAGCGAACTCCGGTGGGTTCTTCGGGTTCGCATTGTGGTAAGGTGCCTCACGGTCAAAAATCAACACCAACGGCAGCGACCACGAAACATCATCAACATCATTTCTGATCCACGACCTCAAATAGTGGGTGCCCTCTAACTGCAGTTGATCCTTGCTTTTATCGAGTTCGACTGGGTAGGGGAGTGGAATCGGATTGTCAAAATACGTCACCACCTCCTCATGAAGGACCGTCCATACAGTTCCATCGCGAGAGTGCTCGATACGAAGCGTATCTCGGTCAGTAAAAAACCATCCAGGCACACTCACGCCAAATGGCAGAGCGTCGTCTTTTATATACCGGCTATATACCAACCCGGTGTTGGGATCTGCAAGGTAGGCGTCGGGAATTTCCAAGTCGTCCAAATCTGAGAACGTCTCAGGGCTTAGACGGGTTTGAAAACTGGTCACCATACGTCTATAGGCCTCACGTACACGTTCGGAAGCTTGGCCCGCTTGTTTTGAAGTGCTCATACGATTGCCCTCGTGGATCATCGGGGTGGACACACTTATCGCTTAATGCATTTCAAGGGAAAACCTGCAACATCACAACTGGCATTTTTATCAGTTGCCTTCACGCAAACCCCCTCTAACGACGAAACAAAACTTACCCATTCCGACGACAGTCGAAAGGGATGAAATACTTTGATCGAAGGCTGCCGCGCGCCCACGGCAGCCCATTAGCGGTTGCGCGTTGAACCGCTAATGCGGTTACAGCAACTTCATGTCGACGCCGGGAGGGCTTGTGAAATCAACCGATCGAGCGGGTCATAGCGATAGTCGATGCCGTCGACACTCTGCAAACGGCCCAGTGCATCATAGATAAATGCACGCCCCTCCTCATCGCGTGTCAAGTTGCCGTCTGCGTCGTATTCCAACACAACCTCGATGGGCGCATCATCGACGCCACGCACCGTAAACCCTTGAAGTTGCGCGGGGTCTTTCTCATTCGTGAAGTGGTAGAGGATATCCACACGCCCCAACGCATGCCGGGTGAGCACCCGGGTGATATTGTCGATGGCATCAAAGACGAAGGTCTGTGATTGAATGCGATTGCCATAGGGGTCCACCGGCAAGTATTCATCTACCCCGCTGCAGGTGTACTCCACCAGCCTCCCGCGCTCGTCATACTCAAACGTCTCTCTGCGCAACACCGTCTCGCCCTCGCAGAGTAACTTGAGGGTGATGCGGTCGAGGCTGTCATAGTGCTGTTCAAGGGTTTGTTGCGAATCGCCAAAGTTGAAAGTGCGCACGATTTCGCGGTCGAAATCATCAAACTTCAGCCGGGTGCCCAGTGAGCGTGGCTGCTCGCCCGCACTGGCATCGACCGTATTGAAATAGTCATTGCGGCCCAGCCCGTCGTACTCAAAGGTACTGGTAAGCTGCCCCAACTGGGTGCGTTGCAGACGCGCGGCCGGATCATACTCGTAATGCTGCACTGCCCCCAGCACGTCGGTGTAGGACAGCAACGCACCCTGCAAGCTGTGGACATACGCCATGGTGTACGGCTCATCGCCATCGAAACTGCAGGTTTCGCTCTTCAACTCGCCCGTCGTGAAGTAATCGCGGGTCATGGCAACCCCATGCTCCGAGCACGACATCAGGCGAGCATTCTCTGGGTCGTAGTTGAAGTTGGCTTTGACGTCCGTCTCAATTTGGTGGCGAAGGACCGGTTCTTCAGACAGCGAAGAGCGGTATTCGTATTTGATACGGTTACCTTTTGGCGTGATCACCTCACTTGGCTGTCGCTGCCCCGGATCAAACAGCTGCGTCCGCACCCGGCCCCCCGTCGTCACCTCGGCCAGCCGGTCAAGGCCGTCAAAGCGCTGCAGCCCCAGTACACTCGGTTGATCGCCGCCACGTCGCGTGACTTCGATCAGTTCGGGCAAGTCCTCGGTACTGTGCAAGGCATACACGCGATGCACCACTGCCCCGTCGGCCAGGGTGTGATCCACCAAACGATCGAATTCATCGTAGCCAAACTTCATTTCATGACGGCCGGCATCCACCTCTCGAACCTTGCGGCCGAGGCCATCATAAAAGTAGTGATGCTCACTGTAAGGCGCCAAGTCCGCGTCAAGCCGCTCGACGGTGATGGGTTCGCCGAACAGGTTCATGGCAGTGACAGTACGGCCACTGCTCAAACCGTCAGCCGATTCACGCCAATCGCGATGCACCGGCCCAAGCCGCTGCGGGTTGCCAATGGGATCGATCTGGGTATGGTGCACGACCTTGTCCGGGCCAACCTCTGTGCAGCGCTGACCCCAGCCATCGTAGGAGTAAGCCTTCGCCAATGGCACATCGACGTCTCGGTGCCAGTCGATCTCGACCTCTTCGACCAGGTTGCCCAACCCGTCGTACTTGGCCGTGTAAGTTTTGCGCAAGTCCTGCTGTTGTGCCTGCGGCGCGATATCAGGGTCATCGCGCCATGCCTCCACCAGTCGGTTGAGGCCATCGACGATACCCAGGGTCGAAACGCCTTTGACATCCACTTGCGTTTGCGAAGCCTGGCCACCCCGCTGGGCGACCAATGTGTAACTGTAGTTGCGTGATGCCTCGTATACCGTACGCGGTGCAACGGTTTCGCGTACCACCCTGCGCAACAGGTCATACTCGTATTCGATTTCAACATCGTTGTCATCGCGGTTGAGCAAGGGTTCGCCGATCAACACCGAATGCCACAGGGTGATCTCTTTCTGGGCATGGCTACCTGGGCCGTGATCGAAGCCTGTGATGACTTGCTTGGTTTCCACCCGCGGGTGCGTGCCAGGCTCATCGGGCGTCTCGACCAACGCGTAAGCGTAGTCAATGGTTGTCTGCCGACCATTTCTGCTGGTCAACTCTTGCTTGAGGCGACCATGGCCAAAGCTGTCCAGAGGTGTGTCGATATAGACACGCTCGATCTGCTGCAGCTGGGTTTGCGAGCCATCGGCATTGAGCCGGTATTGCTCCTCGTGCCCATTGACCAGCCAACCTGGCAACGGCACACCACTGTCGCGGCTCACCGGCGGCAAGAGCTGGTAACGATAACGTGTGCACAGCGTGGGAGCGCCCGACTCCTGGTCCTGAGCGGGGCGAACGGTTTCCTGCTCAAGATGACGCACGAAACCTTCGGGGTCTGCATCCTTGGGCAAATACGTGCGCTCTGTACGGATCCCGCTGGGCTGTTGCTCAAGCGTCTGGTTACCGTAATCGTCGTACTCGGTAGTCACCGTTTCGCTACGAGGCGGCGTTGCATCACCCTCGCGTGCCCAGCTCTGGGTTTCTGTGCGTGGCAGTTGGAAGTACTTGGGCTGGTCTGCAAACTCGACGTCGCGCTCGTGGTAGACCGTCTCGCTGCGTTGGATGCAACCTTGCTCGCGGGTCACCTGCTCGGTCAGCAGGTGAAAGCGGTTGAATACCCGTTCCACCGTACGCACCGGGACGCCACCCTGATAGTGGGTAGCCGTGGAGCCATAGCGATAAGTGCGGTCGGCAACCTTGTACAGGTTGTCCATGCCGTTATCTTCCCAACTGTTCAACGCGTTGTAGCCGAGGAAGTTCTCTGCGGTGAAGGTGTAGGTGGTTTGCTGGTTGTCCTGACCCGCTCCCGGCTGTACCTCATGGCGCCTGACGTAGGGCAGCGCCCTCTCTCTGCTGCCAGGGAAGTAGTGCCCGGACGCTTCATAGTCGATGATTTCGGTGGCCCCAAGGGGGGTTTCCAGGCGCGTCAAGCAACGCAGTTCGCCGAAGGTTCCATAGGTCATGGTCCAGCGGGCATTGTTCGACGTAGGCAGCACCACGCTTGCCAGATCATTTGCGGAAAATTCGAGCCTGTACACAGCTGCCATCGGTGATTGAGGCAACAGCGTGAGCTCCACGCTTTCGTTCCCTCTGTAGTCGATTTTGAGCAACGTGCGCCCAGTGTCGTCGATGATCGACTCAAGGCAGCCTTTTTTCTGCGGGTGATAGGTCAGCGTAATGCCATGCCCCGAGTCAGCCAGCACGCGCACGGGCAAGGCGAGCCTAGGGTCTGTAGGGAGTGTCTCCAACAGTTCGACGATGCCGGATTTGTATGCGACCCGGTAGCGGTTGCTACCGTTGCCGCTGATGTTCTCAAAATAGAACTGCTCAAGTTTCCTTTCTGGCACCGGTGCCGGTTGGCCTGGGCCGTTATCGGAAATGGTGAAGCGCTGCCCCGTATGCAAGTCAAGCGCATGGGTATCCAGGTCGTACTGACTAAGTAGCAGCGTCCAGCCCACGCCAAATCCGGAATTGACCGTATTGAGCGGGTTGAAGGACAGGCGCAACGGCAGGCTAGGGCCACTCAAGGCATCACTTGCAAGCGCTGGCAAGTCGATGTTCAACGCGTACTGGCCGGTACGCTCATCGACACTGCCTTGAAGGAAACTCATGAAGTTGAAAGCATTGGAATGAATAAGTGATTGAGTCGTCATCAATGTGGCTCCTGAACGTTGATTGCAAAGGTGATCATTGCAGCCGCAACTCCACCCTGTTTCGTCCTGCGCCCTCACCTGTAAACAGGAGCCTGAGCTTGTGCGGGTTACCGTAGTTGTCGGTAACGGTGAACCTCACGGAGTCCTGCAGCACATTGCGGTAGTGCGCGCCTTGCCAGCTGTCCCAATAGGCAAAGTTCGAAATCCGGTCCAAGGTGATCAGCAAGGCCCCTGAGGTAACGTCCTCTTGCCCCTTGAAACGGTAATCAAGTTGCGTGTAGTTGATTGCCGCTTCCGCCGCCAGCAGTTGCAGTTCAGCCTGGTACTGCACTGCGGCCGGTACTTGTGGCGCATCCTCTGGCCTGCGTGGCTTGAAGGCGATGCCGGTATAGGTGGCAAAGGTTTCCTCGAGTTGCTCCGACTCCCACTTGAGCATCGACGTGGAGTCGAATTCCACGTTGACGAACTGAATGCCATTACCCGCCAGCTCCCAGTAGTCAGTGGTGAAGTGCCAGTGATTGAACGTGTCATTCTCGTAGTCGTAACCGTTGGTACTGGCGACGCGCTTACCCGCCTCCGGCCACACGAATGCACCCAGGCTCGGCGCGGGCAATTCGACACCTTCAAGTTGCACTCGCCCTTTGGTTTGGTCCACATCGAGCGATCGGCGCCAGCCGTTGGTGTAATCCTGGAACTCCGCAGAAAAGTTGTGTATCTCCGCTTCGCGTGAATGGACATACACCGTCACCCTTCGCGTGCCCTCCTCTTCACTTTGCAAACGGCCCTTGGTGGCCGCATTGGCGGTGGGGTAATAGTCGAAATGGTTGCGACGCTTGCTGGCCATCCACCGTGCGCCAGCGCCCTCGGGAATACCTGCCTGTTCAGCCGACAGATAAGGCACTCTGTTGCCCGCCTGGTCCAGCAGAACCAAGCTGGCCAGTTCAAGATCACTGACAGGGTCCCAGACAACCTCGCCATTGGAGTCCGTAAAGCTCTGGGTGGCAATGACGATATCAATGCCCACTTGCTGGTAACCATTGGCGAACACCTTGTTGCGCCTTTCGTTATTGAGCACCAGCTCGAATTCTCTGAGCGCCCTCCAGCGCTCTTGCAACGCCATGGCCTGCGCGGTGGCGACGCCTTGATGCTCGACAACGGCAACCCCTGCGAAATACGAGGCGAACGCAACCACCACACTGGCTTCCTGAGTCGCTTGCGCAGGCGCGGTGTATCGACCTGTAGAGGCATCGATACTGCCTTCGCCAACCACCTCCCAGCGGTCCGCCTCGAAATCATCCATGGTGAATTGCATGCTCGCGCCTGGCGAAAGGCCGGGCACGTAGTGCGGCTCGACGTTCAGCCTGGGGTCAGAACTCAACAGCACCACAATGGCATGGCCTTTGTTTTGCCCAACGCTGACTTCGACCCGCTGCAAGCGCACCAGCGGCGTATTCACCGCATCAGGTTTGAAGGTCGCCTTGCGCGGATCTTGCGGGTCTGGCTGCAAGCCCCCCATGGGCTCACCTGAAAGTGACCACTTGACGTCGCCCTCGCCGGAGCAGGTAAAGGCCACATCGTCATAACCTGGGTACCAGATCGACACCCGCGGCGAAATTGTTAGGGGTTCGGACGACTCGATCAGCAATGCTGATAGCGCCGAGGCATCTGACTGCTCCGAGGCTTTTGCCGATACCGCAACGATGCGCTGGGCCCCCACCAATTGCCCGTTCGGCCGTGCCTTGTACACGCCTGTGGCACTGATCTCACCGGCAACGCGAGGGCGGCTGATATCTCGCGCCTGCCAGTCATGCACAGCGCCGCCAACGGCCGCAAACGCTACGCTGCCGCCCGCTCCCGTGCTGGCCAGCCCAGGTGAAATCTGGCGTGTGCTGGCTCCGTTCGAGAGCTCGCCAAACCAGATACTGTCGTGAGGTACATGCGCCTCTGGCAGCGAAATCAACAACCCTTCGGGCAAAATCAGCTGTGGCAGCAGGCCGTCGGCCTGATCGTCCTTGAGCGATGCCCTGTGCCTTTCGAGCAGAAGTGCTACTCCGACGTTCTCGCTACCCTGCCCCTTGTGGGGCAGCAGGTAGGGAAGCGCATCGGGTGTCGTGCCAGGCTCTGTGCTGGCTTGCAGTTGCATCAGCATCAGCACCGCGCCATCTGCGTGGGGCATGCTGCCGCCGCCTTCGCCGTCCGGGGCCTTTTGGGTAACAAGAGCGACGTCGGCCAGCGCCATGACATCATTGCCATAGGGCAAGAATTCGAAAAAGCTGAATGCCTGATTGAAAACGGGCTGCCATTTCAACTGTTCCAGGATGAACTCCCCCATGCGCCTGGCCCCACTCGTGGAAACCGCAAGGTTGCAGGTGGGGTTGATAGCGGCACTCAGGTCGACCGCCAGCTGTAGTCCGCGGCTACCCGGCACCGGTAAGACCACCAGCTCGGCAGTCATCTCGAGCCTGTAGCCCAGGCCTTGGGACAACTCATGGGAGCGGCGCAAGCGCCTGGCCTGCCCTGGGAAGCTCTCGGCAGCACTGCAGCGCCCGGCAATCAGCTCCAGGGTCACGATCACCCTTGCGGAGCGGCCGGAGGCTTGCTCGAATGACAACTCCGGCGGCCCGACCATCAACTCATCGAACACCACATGCTCGGTACGCTGCTCATCGGCGTAGTACTCACCGCTGATGGGGCGGAAAAATTGCTGCTGGCTGAAGCCACTCACGAAGCGAGCCTGGAGCAATTGGTTGGCCGTATCCCGGCCAAGCGCAAGTATCGCGCCCCAACCATGCATCGCATCGCCCTGGGCGAGTTTTTCCAGCAGTTCGCTCTTGGAATTGCCAGCCATGATCAAGCCCCCCTCTGGATATTCTGCGCCCGCACGTACTCGAGCAGCGCCATGTGGCTTTCGCCGTACGGCATCGGCAGAACAACAAAGCCCCAGATCGGCACACGTCCCATGGGGGTTTCACTCCCGGCAACGATGATGTAAGGGCCTTCATTCTCGCCAGGCTGGTAGACGCCTGTGGCGGGATCGATCGCGCCAGTACCCTTGAGCACTGCCCATTGGGTTTCATCCAGCGGCAGGTCCTCGTCCTTGCCGGTACCATTATTGAAAAAGTTCACCACCAGCTTGACGCCACCTTGGGATGCGGGAGAGGCAATGATGTTTGCCGTGGTCGTAACCCAAGGAAGGATCACATCGATGGCTTGGCGTTGCCCGCCCGCCGACACATTGACCTGCTCTACATGTATGAGCGATGCAATCGTGCCCGAATCACCCGGCGCCCTTTGTGGCGAGACATAAATCTGCACATTCTTGTCAACGGGGATATCCAGGTCACCATCACCAGAGTTGGGAGCACGGATAACGCCTTTGCTTCCACTGCCCATTTCCCATTTCAACTCACTTCTGACATCTCCGCCGACCAGCACGTAGCGTGGGCTGCTGGCGTCGCTGGCAAATTGCGCAATCTGGAAGTTTGGATAAACGGATACGCTGTTCGGCACCACAGTCACCAACGCACTGCTTGAATTGCCATTGACAGTGGCTTTGACAATCACGCGTTTATGGGTGCCGGTAATCGTGTCGAGGGCGGGAGGGGTATAGACTCCATTTGCAATGCTACCGACTGCCCCCGACTCACCCGGCAGTGCGTGGACTTCCCAAGTTGGAGTGCCGCCTTGGGCGGGATCGAGCGTGAACGTGGCCGTGTCCCCTGTGCCAGCACTGATGGTGGTTTCGAGGGGGTCTAGGGCAAAAGTGGTCACTCGGGGAGCCAGATCACCTAGCAATGAAAGATCGCCAGGAAGGCTCAGCGTGCGTGGCGTGGCGACGTCCTGGCTACGGAACAACAGCCCATTGAGGCGCAAGAGGTTGAAAGGGATGGTTGTCGAACCGAGCCCCCTGATTTCCTCGGATATCGAGTCCACCATGGCTTGCACATACGAGCCGATGTAGTCAGGCGCCGCCTCCTCTGCTTGCCGCTCCCTGTACGAGTACTCAGAACCCCAGAATTCAACTTGCAATTCGGAACGAGCATCCGCCAGCCCCGTCATGAAAAGCTCACCGACCCGCTCGCCCTCGGTGACCACATCGAGCCCAAAACTGGCCCGGGTAGTAACGGTGAGTTTTCCGAAGGGGCGATTAACGGTGATGCCGGTAGACTCGACAAGCTGAATAACGAATTTATCTTCTGGCGCAGCTTCTACGCTCCACACAACTTCAAGTTGCTTGTCCACCTGCTCGATAGTGAGCTCGCCTTGGAAGTTAAGGGCCGGCCACTCCAGCGCGTAGAATGTGAACGAATCGTAACGTCTTTGATCACGAACGACATGGCCTGCAACCTGAAAGCCTACCGAGGCCGACACGCTTTTTAAGAAGCCTTTAGAATCCCGTACCAGCTGCGGATTCTGCAGATTCGAAAACTGCTCCACCAAATGGAACACCACCTCTTTGAACCAAGATTCATTATTGTAAAGCAGGTTCATTGAATAGTCCGGCTCACCCGCCCCACTGGGCGTTGGCAACAGATAGGGCATGTCCTGGTCACGGACAGGGAAATTTCCATTTTCTTCGTTGTTGAACGCAACACCGACCACCACCGCGCCTTCTTCTTTTTCCTCCTCACTGGCATTGCTGATGTCTTGAGCATTCGCCAACGAGTGGGTGCGCACGGTAAATGAAGAGGGGTTGAGTTCAGTGTCCACGGGTTTGAGAACATTGAGCTCCCACACACGATTTTCGACCGGCCACTTTTCAAACTCGGCGCGAATGGCTTCGCCCAGTTTCTCGTTCATCTCCTTCCAACTGGAGATTTCAAAGGAGTAGCTGTTGCCATTGGCCAGGTCCAATGTCACCCGCCCTTCATCATTGACCGAGCCGCCACCGCTTTCATTCAACATGATATCCATGCGCACCGACGGCGCAGTCAGCGGGTCCAGCACCGAATAGCTCACCAACTCCATATGGCCGCTGCCCGCGGCTTGACGCAATTGGGTAACCACGCCACTGATAACGTTCATGCTCAATCGCGCTCGGGAGTTGGCGATATTCGAATTCACAAACGACAACCGTGGTTTATCCAGGCGTATGTCGCGCACCTCGGTCCAGCTGCCACTCTCTGTTTCGACTCTGAAGTTGATCAACGGCAACCAGGTGCCTTCGTCGAAGCGCTCGATATGTTCCTGCGCCAATAACCGGTTGGCTTTGAAACGGTCGTAGACCAGCAAGGCGCCCCAGCCATAAGTGCGCGGTTTCTCACTGAGGTAGGTCAAATATTGTGCCATGGTAGGTCTGGCCATGAGGGTGTTCTCCAGTTCATTTAATTAGCGTTTACGCCTGTTCAGGCGCAAACAAGAGGCCGCCGCGCACCCGGCGGCAGAACGCTGCAACCGTTAGTTCACGGCAGTAGGGTCAATGACAAGTTAGGGAAACTGACGTAATACACGCCGCCGTCAAAGCTCACTCGGGCATGCAAGGTGAACGCTTCATTGAGCTTGAGGCGTTGCAGGAGCGCTCTCGGCAATTTCGCCCTGATACCGTTACTGGCTTCATTTGCCGTGACCGGTTCAGAGGCATCGCGAATGTCCTCGTTCAGCGCACCGCTTTGCGTCACGCCGCTGATCGACAAATTGAGCAGTTGCCCGGCACCACCGAAGCGCCAGGTGCCGAGCACCAGGTCGGCGCCAGCGCTTGGCACACGCGCCAGCGACAAGCTGCCCGATACCGCCTGTTCGCAGGAAACCCGGGGATACTCATTGGTCGGCAGTGGGCTGATGCGCAAATGGTAGGGGCTCGATTCCAGGTAATCGCCATTGACGATCACGCGGTACGACACTTCGAAGCGCCTGCTCTGGTCAACCGTACCGCGGCCCATGTTCGCCGGCACATACTGCGCGGGAATATGAAACATCAGCGGATCAGAACCCTGTGGCGTCGTGGCGATGTACTCGCCGAGCACCGGCCATCCGCTCCAATGAACGTGTAGGCTCTCGCCGGGCTGCAACACGTCTGGCACCTGCACCCGCACGCCGCTGATGCCATCGATCGCACGCAAGGTACCGTGGTCATTCTGCTCGTCAGGGGTCGCATCGATGACGCGCGGCGCGGTCAGTACGCGCGCGGTAGCGACAGTCACTGGCAATTCTTGGGAACGTTGCCCGGCACCTTCGCGACTGAACAGATAGGACAGGCCGATACCCAAACCCTGGTTTTCAAGTACAAACTCAGCGGGCACGCGGAAGATGATGGCACCCACGGCCAACGTGCTGGCATCCACGCGCATGACCTGCACCAGATCGCGCACCGGGCTGCGCCAGCGCAGGACAACCTGGTCCGAAATGTCCAGCCCTGGGTAACCCTCGATCGTGACGGTCAAGCCCTCTCGGAACTTGCCAGGGTCCAATGTTTCCCCCGGCACATGGCCGACGATCACCGGTTCTGGCAAGTAGCCAGGCAAAATTTCATCGGAATCCACGGTGAAATTCTGTAGCGGCGATTGTGCAGTCTGGCCATCGACGAAGGTAATGCGGTAGGACACTTTCGCAGACCCAGGGTCGATAAACCGAAACAGGTTTTTACCCACCGTGAATCCCAGCGGCTTTTCGCCGAAGTGCTCTTTGGTCACCACCAGCGTTTCAACTTCTGGCGGGTCTTCAAACCCGTATTCATCCACCCCTTGAAACGTGAAAGTTATCCTGTCACCTATTTGCATGGCCTGGTAAGGCAGGATGACGAAGTTTACCCCAGCGGTCTCCAGTTCATTGGGCTTGATCACCAACTCATGCGACTGTATCGCATGCACTACTGAAATACCTTCTCGCCCTGCGCGCGGTCTGATACCGACAAAACAGAACTTTCGCAATGAATCCTCAGTGTCATTCACCGTGTAGGAATAAAACGCTTCGCCACCGCCAGCGCCGACCACGATCGCATTGGCGATCTCCACCGGCACACCGTCATTCAAATCTTCGGCCTCGACGTAGTAGGTCGATTGGACATCATCGAACGCTTCACCTGATGGACTTGCGCCAAACCACCTTGGGGTCACCTTGTCATTGATCTGGATCCCCGAGTACTTGATGTAGGTAAGCAAATCTTCTGCACCCAGCTGATCGAGGTCAATTTCATTGTTATCGTTCAGTGCCGGTACGCTCGGCTGCTCCAGCACCCTCCGTACATCATTCATGACCTTTACCCCTTAGCTTTTGATGTGCTGCGCCATTCCGTTGCAATAACGTGGCGACGCTCTGCCAACCGTTATAGAAGCCTTGCCAAGCGACAACAACTGGCAAAATTGCTAGGTCACCGGCGGGGCCGCTGAATGAGCGTGATACTTCGCGCCAGGCAAACAGACCTAGCATTTTTGCCAGGTGCCGCCCTGTACGAACTCTTCTAGGCTACGCACTTAATACCCTGTGACCCCGCGGTTAGGCACTGCCCCTCCGCCCCTTTCAACTATATGAAAAGGAACCGATCATGAGCACACCCAAACAGCAAAGTTCGATGGCCGCCGGTATCATTACGGTGTATGACGAAGAAGAGAAGTTCAAATCGCTCAACGTGCCTGACGCGGGTAGCAATACAACTGTCACGCTCGAAATGGACGATTTGAAAGCACGCCAGATACATATGATCGGCCTGCCTTCAGCGGCCACCATCACCTTGGAATCGAAAGTCAAGGAGAATAATGGAACCCCCAAATGGTGGATGAAATTAAAAACCACCCACGCCCCTTCTTACCTCGAGCAGGAACACATTGATCAATATGTAAACCGCAATGCGCCCGGTAATTTCATACGCACCGCACTCGGCATGCTGGTCATTGGCAAATCCACCACCGATGCCACTCCCGACACACTTGGCACAGTGACCATCAGCACATCGGCCGGGCCCAGGGGAACACGCGCGACAACACCCGCTGCGCGAGGAGAATAACCATGGCCATTCAATCCAATGCGCTCAACTTCCTCAGTTATACCCAGGGCAACGTCGACCCGCGTACCGGGCAGTACGGTTTTTCCATGGAGATACCGCCGCTCAACCCCAATGATCTGCAGGGCCCTGACCTGCCGATGCAATTGAATTTCAACCCACTGAACGACTCGAACTCAGGGTTCGGCATCGGCTGGGCCTTGAACCTGAGCAGCTACCACCTCGACAGCGGCATGCTCGAACTGCATACCGGTGAGCGCTTTGCAATCTTTGACAATGGCCCGGGTGAACCGGTGGTGGTACCTGAACGCAAGCTGGAAAGCTTCCAGGTCACCAATATCGGCGGCGTACAGGGCACACGCCTGCGGGTGGCCCACAAGGCGGGCCTGATCGAAATACTGGAGCCCTTGAAAGTCGACCCCAGGCGCTGCCTGCCAAGCCGCGTGGTAACGCCATCAGGCCATGGCATCACCCTGGAATACGACACCGACAAAGGCCGGCTGGTAGCGATCCGCGACGACAGTCAGCGGGTACTGCTCACCCTCACCTACAACGGTGATCATGAAGCGCTGCTGGATATACAGCCCGGCAGCGAAGCCCATCTACGGTTCACGTTGCAGTTTGCCGGTGTGCAACTGCGCACGCTGGTCATGCCCACCTCTGATCAAGCCCGCTGGGAATTCCATTACCGAGCGCTTGGCCCCGTACATGTGCTTGAAAGGTTGATCAACCCACTTGAGGGTGAGGAGTTCATCACCCACAGGGAACATGGGCATCAACTGCCCGGGGTGAACCGGTTCGTGCCCCATGTCATCGAGCATGTCGCCAAGCCCAACCCGCTTGACGAAACGACATTCATCACCACGCGCTACGCGTACAGCAATACCAACTTCCTGGGCTACGGCGCATCAGGCGTGGTCTGGGATGACGCTTACAACCAAGACCAGCTCTACAAGTTCACAGGCCACGAGTACGTCTACGATTCAACCGCCAGCCATTATCTCGATGGCCAGGTGTTGCGCACCATCAAACGGTCCTTCAACCGTTTCCATCTCATGACCGAACAGGTCACTGAAGAAAGCGGTTGCGTAGAAACCGTCACCACCGAGTACCACGACAAACCGGGCAGTTTTGCAGAGCAGGATGAGTACTGCCAATTGCCCGCCACCATCAGGAAAACGTGGACCGACAAGGCAAACCCGCAAGCACGGCGCGACGAAATCCTCACCACTGCATATGACAGGGCCGGCAACCTGGTGGAAGAACGGCTCGCCAATGGCATGCACATCGTGCGCTCGTACTACCCTGTGGCTGAAAGTGACGGCTGCCCGCAAGACCCGGAAGGCTTCCGGCGCAACCTGCATAGCATCACCACCTACCCCGCCAATGACAGCGCTTCGGCCAAACCCGCGCCTATTCTGCGTACCCTTTACACCTACAAGGCAATGCCGATATTGAGCCAGGCATCGCCCGCGCAACAGGCCGAGTCATGGCTGGTGGTGGACAGCGAGGAACTGGTCGAAGTGCTGGTCGGTGACGACGACAAAGAAACCGAGCAGTTGCTACGCCGCATCGACATGGGCTACCTGAACATGCCAGGCAACCTGTTCTTGCATGGCCGCTCCAACCTGCGCACGACCCGCATGGGCACGTACACGTCCACCACCCAATGGCATTATGAAAAGGTCGCAGATGACCAGGGCCAACTGACCCACCTGCGCACCAGGACCACCTTGACCCCCCCTGGCGGCACGCTCGAGAAAACCTCGGCCAGTGTCCAGTCCGTGCCGCGCAACATGGCCATCGAAGACGAAGACATCAATGGCGTGGTCACCCGCCATCGCTACGATGAGCTCAACCGCCTGATCGAACAGACGGTAGCGCCGGGTGACCCGCACTACTGCGTGTCGCGCACGTTCGAATACGGCAACGTCAGCGAAGACAACCGCTCGTTGTGGTACGCACAGGTGACCGACGTCAACGGCGTTGTCACCCGTACCTATCACGATGGGCTCAACCGCCCCGTGCGTGAAACACGCACCTTGGACGGGTTGGGCGATGCCGCAGCGGCAGGCAAAATTACCCGCAAAGTATCCGAAACCGCTTACGACTCGATAGGGCGCGTCACCAGCGAGACCCTGTTCGATTATCTGCCCGCCGCACCAGGCAGCGGCACGCATGAAGAGCGCCCGCTCGCTCTGACCTCCCGTTATGCCTACGATGGCTGGGGGCAGACCTGCGAGGTGCTACGTGCCGATGGTGTACGGGAAAAGACCGAATTCTCGCCTTTTGGTGAAAACGGCAACAAGGTCACCGAGTGGATTGTGAGCCCGGACAAACCCGACATCCGGCAGCAACTGACCGTGGAGGAGCACAACCTTTTCAACAAGCCAACGTATCACTACCAACTGCTGCAGCAGGGCATGGTTGAAAGCGACCGTACCGACTACGCATACGATGGCCTGGGCCGCTGTGTCAAAGAAACGTTCAGCTTTACCCCGCAGCAGGCGCTGGAGGCACGCGTCACTGAGTACAGCTACGACCATTGGGGGCGCATGCAGCAGACCCTGCGCGCCGATGGCAGCCTGCTGCTGCGCACATTCGCCGGCCACAGCAGCAATGAACTGACTACGCTGCTGGAGGTATGCGACAAAACCGGCGAACCGCCGCGGCCAATCTGCCGGCGGACATTCGACGGGCTCGAGCGCATGACCAGCCAGGCGATTGGGCCGCGGCTGGAGGCCTATAGCTATCAGGGCCTGACACAGCTGCTTGAATCGCGTACCTGCAGCAACACCGACGCGGCGCGTAATGACAAAAGCAGGCACGTCACCCGCTATCGATATGAGCCAGCGCTCACGACCCAGCCCGTGCACCTGAGTGCCACCGTTGAAGACGCGCAGAACACCCTTGCACCGGACGAAGCAGCCTTCAACTACCTGCCCACCAGCGCAGCCATCACCAGCGCCGACAACGGCAACGGCGGCCGCGTCTACAGCTATACCGACCAAGGCTTTCTGGCCGGGGAAGAATGGCAAGGCAACGGCCAGCAAGACTACAAGATCGACAACCTGTATTCGCTGGAAGGTCGCCTGATCCACCGCAAGCACACCGACGGCGTTGCCTGCCAATATGATTACGACCTACTGGGGCGGGTCCAGTCCATTACCCAGGGCGACCTGCAATGCACATTCGAGTACAACAGTGAAGGCCGCCTGGAAACGACGACTACCCGCGACAACCGCGATGCAACGCGCTATGTACGAAGCGTCCAGACCTATGACGATTTAGGCCGCGAACACCGGCGCACGCTCGATGCCAACGGCGAACAGTGGGTACTGGTGCTGAGTTGGCGTGACAGCACGACACTGCAGTCGCGAACGCTCTACCGCGCAGGCGATGAGGATGAACAAGCGTTCATCCGCAAGGAAGTGTTCGGCTACGACGATCTCGAGCGCCTGGTAATCCACGATTTCGAAGGCGACTGGACGAACGAAGCGCCTGACAGCGAACGCAGGAAGGCGCTGCCGCGCAATGCGGCGGGGCGGCGGATCATCGCACAAACGTTTGTTTTCGATGCCCTGGACAACCTCGAACGCTGCCTGACCGAATTTGACGACGGCAAACGCGACACCGCCCGGTTCAGCTATGCCGAAGACGGCAGCTTCCAGCTGACCAAAGTCACCCACACGCTGCAGGAGGATTACCCGGCAGAGCAAGGCTTCAGCTATGACGCGCGGGGCAACATGCTCAATGACGAGCAAGGGCGAACACTGGAGTACGACAGCCAGGGCCGTTTGCAGCGAGTGCTGGAAGCCGACGCCCACGAGCTGGTCAGGTATCTGTACGACGGCCACAACCAGTTATTGGCCAGCGTGCACAACGGCCAGCGCGAGGTGCAGAGGCGCTACCTGGGCAACGCCCTGGACAGTACCTGGGAGAACACACAACTGACCCAGTACCTGTATGGCGACGGCCGAGCGGTGGGCGAGCAGCAAGCCGGCAAACCCGACCGCCACCAGTTGCTGATGACCGATAACGCCGGCAGTGTCGTGGCCGAGGTCGACAGCGATGGCGCTCGCTACGCCAGCTATAGCGCCTATGGCGAACGCCCAGCTGACAATGGCTTGCGCACACTGCTGGCATTCAATGGCGAATTGCGCGAAGAAGACCTGGGCTGGTACCTGCTTGGCAGCGGTTATCGCGCCTTCAACCCCGCACTGATGCGCTTCCACAGCCCCGATTCGCTCGCGCAGGAAGTAGCTGGCCCCAACCCGTATGTCTATGCCCTGGGCAACCCGGTCAAATGGCGAGACCCGACCGGGCACTACTCGCAATTCATGTCGGGGACCGATGCGCCACCGCGCTATAACCCCGTGAGTTCCGGTGTTTCATGGTTTACCTGGCTGGGCTTGGCGGTATCGGCCGTGTTCCTGGCGATATCGGCCGTGGCCATGCCGTGGACCGCGCCCGCGGCGCTGGCCATGGGCACCACCTATGCGAAGGCGGTGATCGGTATCGTCGGCCAGGGTATCTCCCTGGCCCTGCAGGCCGGTGCGGTAGCCGCGCGCGATAACGAGTCACTCTCCATGGGGCTGAACGTAGGGGCGTTCTTCGTCGGTATCGCGTCCGGCGTGTTGGGCGGGTCAGCGGTGTTCAAGTTGCGGGGCGTCGTCAACCAGACACAAGCGGGAGCGAGCAGTGCACAGAAGGCTTCGTCGGTTGCGTCGGGTAGCAGGCGGAGTTCGATCAACTCTGTAAACAGCGGCGGCGTGCTTGGAGGGAACAACACAGACGCATTGTTGCAATTGGGGGAATTCAAACTGCCAAGAGTGAAGTCTCCCCTCCCGGCTATTAGTAATGGTGGTAGGGTGGAAGTGCCCACTTCAGGCACGCCGACGGTGCAAGTTCCAATATCAAAAAGTGTGCCCGCAAATTCCAATCCACAAGTTCGCCCGTCAACTGGTAAAAGTGCGTTTTCCGAAGCGATCGCTGCTCGGGCTAGAGATTTGGCTAGTCGTCAAATAGAACAAGCAGTTGAGTACGTCGAACCCGTAGCACCTGGTAAGCCTAATCCTCTGCGCACGATGTATGACGGGAGAGGGATACTGCTAAGTGCAGAGGTTCACAATATGCACAAAATAACCTAACTGACGGCCCCTGCTGCTCCCCGCAGCAGGGGTACCCGCTGGCCACCTGTTCATGCGATCAGATCCAGCCCCGCCCAATCGAATCCACCTGCTTATCCTCAAGACTCTTCCTACATCCCCCTTCCCCTCCCCTCCCTAATCTGGCCCGCAACCCGGCGCGGTCACCCACATTCGCCTGACTCACGCCGCTTCCTGCAAACAACCCTGGCATCGCCTTCTCGCTAGCCCGAGGCCTTGACCGGTGGTACCCCCGAGACTTTCCCATGCCTAAGCTTCACTGGCGCAGGCCCGTGGCGTCACGCCCGCGTTCTGCCCACTCAGCGCTGCTAGGCAGCCCGCTGATCCTCCTGTTGATCACACCCGCGCTAGCGAGCCCACCCGCCCCACGTTTTCAAGCCGAGTTCATGCACCAGGCGCCTGGCCAGTCAAGCGATGCGGGCGCCCTCGCCCTGCAGGCTCTGGCAGCGCAGGAACCCCTGGTGGCCGGCCGCTACCGCGTGCAGATTCTGGTCAACCACACGCCCATCCAAACGCGCGAAGTAGACATTCGAAACAGCGATGGCCAGGGGCTGCAAGCGTGCCTGACCGGCGACCTGCTGCGCGCCTTTGACCTGCGTGAAGAAGCCCTGGAATCGCCCCTGCCCAGCGACGACCGCTGCCTTGACCTGGCCGCGCTGATACCCCAGGCGCGCGCCGATTTCGACCCCTCGAGCCTGCGCCTGTCGGTGTCGATCCCGCAGATCGCCCTGCGCCGCCAGCAGGCCGGCTCGGTGGCCGAATCTCGCTGGGACGCAGGCATCGACGCCGCCTTCGTCAACTACCAGATGTCTGCACAGCAGTACAACAGTGATCGCGGCCACAACCGCAGCAGCCAGGACCTGTACCTGAACAGCGGCATCAACCTGGCCGGCTGGCGGCTGCGCAGCAACCAGATGCTGCGCCACAGCCCCGACGAGCAGTTTGCCTGGGAACGCAGCGATACCTACGCCCAGCGCGACCTACCCGGCATGCGAGCCAACCTCACCCTGGGCGAAACGTTTACCGGCGGGGAAGTGTTTCGCAGCGTGCCGTTCCTCGGTGCACAACTGGCATCTGACCTGGACATGCATTCCGATACCGAGCAGCAATACGCCCCGGTGATCCGCGGCGTGGCCCAAACCCGCGCCAAGATCGAAATACTGCACAACGGCTACTCGATCTACTCCACCTACGTTGCACCAGGGCCTTACGCCATCGATGACCTCAGTGTCGGTGCCAGCCACGGTGAGTTGGAAGTCATCCTCACCGAGGCCGATGGCCAGGTACGTCGTTTTATCCAACCCTACTCGTCACTGGCCAACCTGCTGCGCGATGGCATCTGGCGCTACAGCGCGACGGTTGGCCGCTACAACGGCGCCGAAGAGTTGGAACAGCCGGTGTTCTGGCAAGCTACCCTGGCCCGTGGCGGGCTGTGGGACAGCACCCTCTACGGCGGTGTGTTCGGCAGCGACTTCTATCGCGCGGGGGCGCTGGGGGTTGCCCGAGACTTCGCCGGGCTGGGTGCGCTGTCGTTCGACGTGACCCAGTCGCGCACCGACCTGGGCCGCCTTGCAGGCCAGGCACAAGGGCATAGCTTTGCCGCGCGCTACGGCAAAAGCTTTCAAACTGGCACCAACCTGCGCTTTGCCGGCTACCGTTACTCGACCGAGGGCTACCGCGACTTCGACGAGGCCGTCAGGGAGCGTAATCAGTCCGAACACTTTCTGGGCAGCCGCCGCAGCCGCCTGGAAGCCTCGGTGTTTCAGAACATCGGCAAACACTCCGTCAGCGTGACCCTGTCACAAGATGATTACTGGAACAGCAATACCCAGCGCCGCCATTACCAGCTGCAGTACAACACCCGCTGGCGCGACCTGGGCATCAACCTGTTCACCTCCCAGGCCCTTGCCCAAAACGGTGGCGACAGCCGCCTGCTGGGCCTGAGCCTGTCACTGCCACTGGACTTTGGTCGCCGGCACAATGCCACCTTCGACGTGCAGCGCAACAACGGCAGCTACAGCCAACGCGCCAGCCTCAACGGCGGGATGATCAACCACCAACTCGGCTACCAGGTGTCGGTCAGCAATGACGAGCAAAGCCGCACCAGTGGCGCGCTGTCGGTTGCTTATCAAGGCACCAGCGCCAGCTATGGCGCAGGTTACACGCAAGGGCCCGATTATCGCAGTGTGTCGGTCAACACCAGTGGCGCATTGCTGGTCCACGGCTCAGGCGTGGTGATGGGCCCCTACCTGGGCGAAACCAGCGCGTTGGTCCATGTGCCCAATGCGGCCGGTATCTCACTGGAGAACGGGCCGCCGAGCCAAGCCAACCAACAGGGTTATCTGCTGGCTCCCAACCTGCGACCTTATCGGCTGAATTCGCTGGTGTTGCGAACCGACGACTTGTCGCCCGAAACCATCATCGAAAATGCCACGCAGCAAGTGGTGCCGCGCCGCGGCGCCATCGTCAAGGCCAGCTTCCCAAGCC
Source organism: Pseudomonas sp. UBA6315 (assembly GCF_002438125.1). Classification (NCBI taxonomy): domain Bacteria; kingdom Pseudomonadati; phylum Pseudomonadota; class Gammaproteobacteria; order Pseudomonadales; family Pseudomonadaceae; genus Pseudomonas; species Pseudomonas sp. UBA6315. The sequence continues at coordinate 1,519 of NZ_DJTF01000137.1, read as the reverse complement.
GCCAGGTCATGCGCATGGTCCTGAAGTTGCAACTTCCCGATGGTCGTGCGCTGCCCTTCGGCGCGCAAATTACCGATGCACAGGGCCGGCAGCTGGCCGTGGTCGGCCAAGCAGGGCAGGCGCTGGTGGCCAGCGACGAGCAAGGCCAGCAGCAACTGTTGGCACAGTGGGTGGAGCAAACCACCCGTGAATGCCGGTTGACACTCACCCCCCAGGACATCCCGGTAGTCAACGGCTACCGCATCCAATCACTCGTGTGCCAACCCCACAGCGCCCCCCGCCCTCCCGCTGAAGCGGGCACCAACGAGCAGGAACAATCCTCATGAGCACCCTTGGATGCGCAGCCTTGCGCCCCACCGCCACAATGACATGCGGCCTGGCTTTCTGGCTGTTCTGCAGCCAAGCGCAGGCCTTGTGCAATTGGCAGTCGAACTCGCCCACCTACATGACGTTCGAGCATGATATGGGCACCGTTTGGGTGCCCCGCGATGCTGAAGTGGGGCGTGTGATTGCCGATCTACCCATGACTGTCAGAAACAGTGAAGGGGCGGCCTTGAGTTGTTTCTACAACGCTTCACCGCCCACCCGGGCCATGATGATTCCCTCCACGCCACTTGTCGTGAACGCCCCCGCACGCGGTCAGCGCTTTACCGAAAGCATACTGCGCACCAACATTGACAGCGTTGGTGCAGTGATCACGCTGGCCTACCCCTACGATGGCTCGGCCTCCAACACCTTTACATCCGACGATGGCAGCCAAGAGGTGCCCTACAATGGCACCATGATCACCCCCACCGGCTTCAACGCACCGCTTGGCACAATCAGAGGCCGGGTGAGGTTGATAAAGACCGGCCCGATCCCCCCTGGCGAACACATCATCGACAGACAAATGTTCCACGGATCGACCGATGACCTGGGCAGGGTCATGGACTACATCTTGAGAGCTCGGGTCAAGCAAGCTCAATGCACGCTCTTGGGCAACCCGGTAAGCGCAGACCCGGTGCAATTGGGTAATTACACCGTGGCCGACTTCAAAGGCCCCGGCCCCGTCGGCATCGACACCCCTTTCAGCATCACGCTCAGTGATTGCGAAGACGACAGTGCGGCAAGCACCGCCTATGCCCACATCGAACTGGATGGCACGAGGGGCTCCAACGTGCTGGATGCCAAAAGGGGCATCTTCAGCCTGGGTACCGGTTCTACGGCCGCAGGTTTCGGCATTCAGGTACTGCACGGGGATGGTCGGGAGTTGCCATTGCAAGAGGCGGTCTCGGTCAAGCAACTGCAACTGGGCGTGACCCAACTTGATTTCCGGGCACGCTTCTACCAGCTTGACCCGACGGTGAGGCCAGGCCTGGCGCAGGGAGCATTGAACTTCACCATCAGCTACCGCTGATCATGCCGCAGGCGCCCGGCTGGTTTGCCGGGCGCCTGGGCAGACAAAATAATCAGGCATGCAAAAACGCCGAAAAGGACTTGCGTCCTTTTCGGCGTTTTTCGATTTGGAGCGGGAAACGAG
>NZ_DJTF01000133.1:0-45533 GCF_002438125.1 Pseudomonas sp. UBA6315 | reverse complement strand
CCCCAAACACACAACTTCCAGTTCCGGTAAGCCGAGCATCTGTGAATTTACCCAATGAATTCAACGCATTGCGAACTTCTGGGTAACTCTGCTCTACCACCGGTTGGCAGTCATTTCGACTGTTTCCCTCGGGAACGGGGCGCATCTTAAGGGGGAGGGAATCACGTGTCAACTGCGGATGTGAAAAAATTTCTACTGTGCTGACAGACACTTGCGGCACCAGCACGACATACCAGGGCTCGTGCGGGTCGACCGGGGTGAGTTGCTCGCCCACGCCCTGGGCGAAGGCGGCGTGGCCGCGCACGAATACCGGCACGTCGGCACCCAGCGTCAGGCCCAGCGCTGCCAGGCGATCTTCGTCCCAATCCAGTTGCCACAGGTGCGCCAGTGCCAGCAGGGTAGTGGCGGCATCCGAGCTGCCGCCGCCGATGCCGCCGCCCATGGGCAATACCTTGTTCAGCCAGATGTCGGCGCCCAGGCGCGTGCCGGACTGTTCCTGCAACTTGCGCGCGGCGCGCACGATCAGGTTGCTGTCGTGGGGCACCGCCGCGATTTCGGTGTGCAGGCGGATCACGCCATCGTCACGCACGGCGAAGGTCAGCTCGTCGCCGTGGTCGAGGAACTGGAACACGGTTTCCAGCTCGTGGTAGCCGTCGGGGCGGCGGCCGATGATGTGCAGCCACAGATTCAGCTTGGCCGGGGCGGGCAGGGTAAGTTCGTGCATGGCTCAGTGCCCCAGCTGGCGAGGTTGCCAGTCCTTGACCACCAGGGTCACGTCCAGGTCCTTGCCGTGCAGCTTCAGGCGCTCGGGCAGCCAGTAGCCGTTCTGTTCGGTGTAGCTCAGGTACTGCACCTGCCAGCCATCCTGCTCGAGGCTGGCCAGGCGGCTGTCGCCGTCCAGGGTCAGCTTGCTCTTGCTGTCGGGGGCGGGCAGGCCACGTACCCACCAGACCAGGTGCGACACCGGCAGTTGCCAGCCGAGCTGTTCTTCCAGTAGCGCCTCGGGGCTGGTGGCTTCGAAGCGGCCCTGGTTGGCCACTTCCAGTACCACGCCGCCGGGGCGGCCGGTCAGGCGTGCGGCGCCACGGCCGAGCGGGCCGGCCAGGCGAATGTCGTAGTAGTCCTGGCGCTGCAGCCAGAACAAGGTGCCGCTGCCGGAGTCGCGCGGGGCGCGGATGCCGACCTTGCCGTTGATCTGCCAGCCGTCGAGGCTGCTCAACTGCTCTTTATGGGCACGCCACTGCTGTGGGTCGCCGTGGCCCTGCAGGGCTTCGCGGCTACCGAAGCCGGCGCAGCCGGCCAGCAGGGCAATCAGGGTGAAGGTGATGCAATGGCGCAAAAACATGGCGTTAAAGGGTCTCGGATCCGGTCAGGCGCAATACCGTCTTGCGCAGGATGGGGCTGTCTGGCTGGGCTTCGAAGGCCTTGGCCCAGACCTGGCGGGCTTCGCGGCGCTTGCCGTTGGCCCACAGGACTTCGCCCAGGTGGGCGGCCACTTCATGGTCGGGGAAGCGCTCCAGCGCCTGGCGCAGGTAGCGTTCGGCTTCGTCGAGGTTGCCCAGGCGATAGGCGACCCAGCCGAGGCTGTCGAGCACGGCGGGGTCGTCCGGGGTGAGCTGGTGGGCCTTGTCGATCAGCGCCTTGGCTTCGGCATAGCGGGTGGTGCGGTCTGCCAGGGTGTAGCCCAGGGCGTTGAGGGCCATGGCGTTTTCCGGTTCGCGGGCGATGATGGCGCGCAGGTCTTTCTCCATCTGCGGCAGGTCGTCACGCTTTTCGGCCAGCATGGCGCGGGTGTAGAGCAGGTTGAGGTCGTCCGGGTAGTGCTGCAGGGCTTGCTGCAGCACCTGGTTGGCCTGGGCGTCCTTGTTGTTGTTGCTGTAGCTCTCCGACTCGATCAGGTAGAGCTGGACGGCGATCTCCGGCTGCGCCTCGCGGGCGGCGGCGAGCTGGCGCGAGGCTTCGGTGCCGCGGCCGTTGGCGATGAGGATGTCGGCCTGGCGCAGTTGCGCCGGCAGGTAATCGGGGCCGGGGCCGACCAGGGCATATTCACGCAGGGCGCCCGCCGGGTCGTGGCGTTCCTCGGCGATACGGCCCAGGTTCAGGTGCGCGGCATCGACATTGCTGTCGCGTTCGATCAGCTCGCGCAGGTAGCTCTCGGCCTCGTCCCAGTCCTTGTTCTCCAGGCACACCAGGGCCAGGGAGTAACGCAGCTCATCGTCATCAGGGTATTCCTGCACCAGGCTGATGAACTCGGCCTTGGCGTCGGCCATGCGGTCCTGTTCGACCAGGGTGCGCGCGTAGGTCAGGCGCAGGCGCTTGTCGTCGGGGTTGTCGCGGATCGCCCCGCGCAGCAGCGGCAGTGCCTCGGAGCCGCGGTCCAGGGCCTGGAGCAGGCGGGCGCGGAGCAGGATCGGGGCGATTTCGCCATCATTCGATGGGTGAGCTTCGAGCAGCTCCAGGGCCTCTTCGGCCTTGCCGTCCTGGTTCAGCAGCAAGGCTTTGCCGAACACCAGCTGGCTGTTATCCGGGTATTTGACCAACAGGCGGTCGAAGCTTTGCATCAGGCCGTCGCGGGTGCTCTGGTCGGTTTCGGCGGCCGACAAGGCGAGGAAGTCGAAGTGGGTGTCGCCTTGGCCCTGCAGCACCTTCTCCATATAGGTCATGGAGTCGTCGTAGCGGCCGGCGCGCGCCAACTGGATGGCGGCGGCGCGCTGGGCGTCGAGGTTCTGCGGGTCGTTGCGGGCCCAGACCAGGGCATTGTCCAGCGCCGGCTCATCGGCGCCGAGGTACTCGGCGATGCGGTAGGCGCGCTCGGACACGCCGGGGTCCTGGGTCTTGGCGGCCTGGTCGGTGTAGTTGGCCAGGGCAATGTCGAAACGGTTGCGCTGCCCGGCAAGCTCGGCGACCAGCAGGCTATACAGCGTGTCTTGCGTGAACGACCCATACACCACGGGCTTTTGCGCCTCGCCTTTGCCGGCCTCGGCGACGGGAGGCTCGGCACTTTTCGGGGCCAGGCTCTGGCAGCCCTGGAGCAGGGCGAAGGCAAGCAGCAATGCGTAAGGTCTGTTCATATAAGGAGGCTTAGAAGACTTACCGGCGGTCGGAGCATGATGACACAAGCGCGGGGGCAAACCCACCTGCGAAGGTCGTGGTTTACAGCGCGGGGCTGTAAGGGTCGGACCATGCTGGGGGGTGGAGGTTCTGGGGGATAGGTCGAAGGGGGAGGCCAGAGAGTGAGGTTGCCAGGCTTTGTTGAGGCGAGCGTGCTATTGCCAATGCCTGGTCCGCTCGCCTCTTTTCACTATTGCATTAACCTCGTTCGAAATACCTTGTGAGGCCTTCGGGAATTATCAGCGATAGAAGGGGTGATGCTGGCGTCGGGCAGGGCACCGGCCAGGCAGGTGCTATCAGCCCAATAGCGAACGGTGGTTGTTCTAAAACCTGCGAAAGAGGACAATTATCGGCTTCCCGTCACAACCAGCGACCTTGCATGGCCTTTCTTGCACTTGGTATCAACCATAAGACTGCCTCGGTAGACGTACGCGAGCGCGTGGCGTTTACCCCAGAGCAGCTGGTCGACGCCCTGCAGCAGCTCTGCCGACTGACCGCCAGCCGCGAGGCGGCGATCCTGTCCACCTGCAACCGCAGCGAGCTCTATATAGAGCAGGACCACCTGTCTTCCGACGCTGTGCTCAAGTGGCTGGCCGAATACCACCGGCTGAGCCTGGACGAGCTGCGCGCCAGTGCCTACGTCCACGAGGAGCACGACGCCGTCAGGCACATGATGCGGGTGGCTTCGGGCCTCGACTCGCTGGTGCTCGGCGAGCCGCAGATCCTCGGCCAGATGAAATCGGCCTACGCCGTCGCGCGTGAGGCCGGCACCATCGGCCCGCTGCTCGGGCGCCTGTTCCAGGCCACTTTCAGCGCCGCCAAGCAGGTGCGCACCGACACCGCGATCGGCGAAAACCCGGTGTCGGTGGCCTTCGCTGCGGTGAGCCTGGCCAAGCAGATCTTCAGCGACCTGGGCCGCAGCCAGGCGCTGCTGATCGGGGCCGGCGAAACCATCACCCTGGTTGCCCGCCACCTGCATGAACAGGGCGTGCGCCGCATCGTCGTGGCCAACCGCACCCTGGAGCGGGCCAGCACCCTCGCCGAGCAGTTCGGTGCCCATGCCGTGCTGCTGGCCGATATTCCCCAGGAGCTGGCCCACAGCGACATCGTCATCAGCTCCACCGCCAGCCAGTTGCCGATCCTCGGCAAGGGCGCCGTGGAAAGCGCGCTGAAGCAGCGCCGGCACAAGCCGATCTTCATGGTCGATATCGCCGTGCCGCGCGACATCGAGCCGGAAGTGGGCGAGCTCGACGACGTCTACTTGTACACCGTCGATGACCTGCACGAAGTGGTCGCGGAAAACCTCAAGAGCCGCCAGGGCGCGGCCCAGGCTGCCGAAGAGCTGGTGTCGGTAGGCGCCGAGGACTTCATGGCGCGCCTGCGCGAGCTGGCCGCGGTGGACGTGCTGCGCGCCTACCGCCAGCAAAGCGAGCGCCTGCGCGACGAAGAACTGCAAAAGGCTCAGCGCCTGCTGGCCAACGGCGGCAACCCCGAAGACGTGCTGGCCCAACTGGCCCGGGGGCTGACCAACAAACTCCTGCATGCGCCCAGCGTGCAACTGAAAAAGCTCTCGGCCGAGGGCCGCCTCGATGCGCTGGCCATGGCCCAGGAACTCTTTGCCCTCAACGAGGGCTCGACGGACAAATCCCCGCAATGAAAGCGTCGCTGCTGAACAAACTGGACACGCTCCAGGACCGCTTCGAGGAACTCACCGCGCTGCTTGGTGACGCCGAAGTCATATCCGACCAGACGCGCTTTCGCGCCTATTCGCGCGAATACGCCGAAGTAGAGCCGGTGATCGGCGCCTACCAGGCCTGGCGCAAGGTGCAGGACGACCTCGAGGGCGCCCAGGCGCTGCTCAAGGACGCCGACCCCGACCTGCGCGAAATGGCCGTGGACGAGGTGCGCGAAGCCAAGGAACAGCTGCTTGGCCTGGAATCGCAGCTGCAGCGCATGCTGCTGCCCAAGGACCCCAACGACGGGCGCAACGTGTTCCTGGAAATCCGCGCCGGCACCGGTGGCGACGAGGCGGCGATCTTCTCCGGCGACCTGTTCCGCATGTATTCGCGCTACGCCGAGCGGCGTGGCTGGCGCCTGGAGATTCTTTCGGAGAACGAAGGCGAGCACGGCGGCTACAAAGAGATCATTGCCCGCGTCGAAGGCGACAGCGTGTACGGCAAGCTCAAGTTCGAGTCTGGCGCGCACCGTGTGCAACGGGTGCCGGAAACCGAATCCCAGGGCCGCATCCACACCTCGGCCTGCACCGTGGCGGTGCTGCCCGAGCCTGACGAGCAGGTGGCCATCGAGATCAACCCGGCCGACCTGCGCGTGGACACCTACCGCGCCTCCGGTGCCGGCGGCCAGCACGTCAACAAGACCGACTCGGCGATCCGCATCACCCACTTGCCTACCGGCATCGTGGTCGAGTGCCAGGAAGAACGTTCGCAGCACAAGAACCGTGCGCGCGCCATGTCCTGGCTGTCGGCCAAGCTCAACGACATGCAGACCAGCGCCACGCAGAACGCCATCGCCAGCGAGCGCAAGCTGCTGGTGGGGTCGGGTGACCGCTCCGAGCGCATCCGCACCTACAACTACCCGCAGGGCCGGGTCACCGACCATCGCATCAACCTGACCCTGTACTCCCTCGACGACATCCTCGCCGGGGGCGTGGACGCCGTGATCGAACCTTTGCTGGCCGAATACCAGGCCGACCAACTGGCCGCCCTGGGGGACTGATGACCATCATTGCCAGCTTGCTGCGCAACGCGCAGCTGCCAGACTCGCCGACCGAGCGCCTGGATGCCGAACTGCTGCTGGCCGCTGCCATCGGCAAGTCGCGCAGCTACCTGCACACCTGGCCCGAGCGTATCGTCAGCAGTGAAGATGCCGACACCTATGCAGGCTACCTGGCGCGCCGCCGTGGCGGCGAGCCGGTGGCCTACATCCTCGGGCAGCAGGGCTTCTGGAAGCTCGACCTGGAGGTGGCCCCGCACACGCTGATTCCGCGCCCCGACACCGAATTGCTGGTGGAAACGGCGCTCGAGCTGCAGCCGGCGGCCCCCGCGCGGGTGCTCGACCTTGGCACCGGCACCGGAGCCATCGCCCTGGCCCTGGCCAGCGAATGCCCGGCCTGGCAGGTCACGGCCGTGGACCGGGTGGACGAGGCGGTGGCGCTGGCCGAGCGCAATCGTCAGCGCCTGGGCCTTGGCAATGTGCAGGTGCTGGCCAGCCACTGGTTCGGCAACCTGGCCGGCCAGCGCTTCGACATGATCCTGAGCAACCCGCCCTACATCGCCGCCGAAGACCCGCACCTGGTCGCTGGCGATGTGCGCTTCGAGCCCAGCAGCGCGCTGGTCGCCGGGGCCGACGGCCTGGACGACCTGCGGCTGATCGTCAGCCAGGCGCCAGGTTACCTGTTGCCAGGGGGCTGGCTGCTGCTCGAACATGGTTACGACCAGGCCTCGGCGGTGCGCGAACTGCTGGCCGGGCAGGGTTTCATCGAGGTTGCCAGCCGCACCGACCTTGGCGGCCATGAACGTATTTCCTTGGGGCGTCTGCCATGTTGAGCGATCAGGAACTGTTGCGTTACAGCCGGCAGATTCTGCTGGCACAGGTCGATATCGACGGCCAACTGCGGCTCAAGCGCAGCAAGGCGCTGATCGTCGGGCTGGGCGGGCTCGGCTCGCCAGTGGCGCTGTACCTGGCCGCGGCGGGCGTGGGTGAACTGCACCTGGCCGACTTCGACACCGTCGACCTGACCAACCTGCAGCGCCAGGTCATGCATGACAGCGACAGCGTGGGCATGAGCAAGGTGGACTCGGCGCTGCAGCGCCTGCAGGCGATCAACCCCGAGATCAGCCTGGTGCCCCACCGCCAGGCGCTGGATGAAGATTCCCTGGCCGCCGCCGTGGCGGCGGTGGACCTGGTGCTCGACTGCTCCGACAACTTCGCCACCCGCGAGGCGGTCAACGCCGCCTGCTTCGCCAAGGGCAAGCCGCTGGTCAGCGGCGCGGCGATTCGCCTGGAAGGGCAGCTGTCGGTGTTCGACCCACGGCGTGACTACAGCCCTTGCTACCACTGCCTGTATGGCCATGGCAGCGAAGCCGAGCTGACCTGCAGCGAGGCAGGGGTGATCGGCCCGCTGGTCGGCCTGGTCGGCAGCCTGCAGGCGCTGGAGGCGATGAAGTTGCTGGCCGGTTTCGGCGAGCCACTGGTGGGCCGACTGCTGCTGATCGATGCCCTCGGCACCCGCCTGCGCGAGCTGCGGGTCAAGCGCGACCCGGCCTGCGCCGTGTGCGGGCAGCGCGATGCTTGAGCGCTCGGCGCCGGTCGGCGTGATGGACTCGGGGGTCGGCGGCTTGTCGGTACTGGCCGAGATCCAGCGCCTGCTGCCCAACGAATCGCTACGCTACGTGGCCGATTGCGGCCATGTGCCCTATGGCGAGAAGTCCCCGGAGTACATCCGCGAGCGTTGCCGGCGCATCGCCGAATTCTTCCGCGCGCAGGGCGCCAAGGCCCTGGTGCTGGCCTGCAACACGGCGACGGTGGCGGCGGCGGCCGACCTGCGTGAGCGCTACCCCGACTGGCCGCTGGTGTGCATGGAACCTGCCGTCAAGCCGGCTGCCGCTGCCACCCGGACTGGCGTGGTCGGGGTACTGGCCACCACCGGCACCCTGCAAAGCGCCAAGTTCGCGGCGTTGCTCGACCGTTTCGCCAGTGATGTGCAGGTGGTCACCCAGCCCTGCCCAGGGTTGGTCGAGTTGATCGAGACGGGCGACCTGGACAGCGCGCCGTTGCGCCAGCTGCTGCAAGGCTATGTGCAACCGCTGCTGGCCGCCGGTTGCGACACGCTGATCCTCGGCTGCACGCATTACCCCTTCCTGCGCCCGCTGCTGGCGACCATGGTGCCCGCCGACGTGGCGATCATCGACACCGGTGCTGCCGTGGCGCGCCAACTGCAACGCCTGCTGGCCGCCCGCGACCTGCTGGCCGAAGGCCCGGCGCAACCGGCGGCGTTCTGGAGCAGTGCCGAGCCTCGGTCACTGAGCAGCGTCCTGCCTGTGCTGTGGCACGAAGCGAGCCCGGTGCAGCGCTTCGAGCAATAGCATCAGCGTGACAGCGGCCACAAGGCACTCAAGTCGAGCACTTCCAGCACCAATTCAGGTTCACGCAGCGGCAAGCGCCGCAGCAATTCCTCTGCGGCACTTTGTGGCGTCCAGGCATCGGGGGCAGCCTGGGCGGAGGTCACCGGGGTCTTGAGTGACTGTGGCGCCACCACCGTCAGGTCGATCCCCAGCTCCTCAAGCTCGTCACGTTCCTCGCGCAGCCACTGGGGCATGTTGTTCCAGCCTGCGCTTACCTGGGTGGGTGAATACAGCTGCAACGCCGAATAGCGGTTGAAGATGGCCATCACTTGCGGTGAGTCGCCCTTGGCCAGCAACGGCAGGACCTTGCTCAGGCAATGTTCACCGGCCAGTTGGTTGCTGCTGACGATGGTCTCGAACAGCTCGCTGTCGGCTACATCGTCGGCCAGGTAATCACTGGTGCCGGCATTGATGATCAGGCTGTCCAGCGTGCCCCAGGCATGGCACAGCTGCTGGCAGGCGCTGGCCGCCTGCTCCTCGTCGTGCAACTGCCAGGGCAGGCGCAGCAGCTTGCTGCCGTGGCGCGAGGCCAAGGCATCCAGTGCTTCGCCGTCCTTGCCGCTGGCGGCAACCCGGTGCCCCAGTTCAAGCAACCGTTCGACCAAGGCCAGGCCCAGCCCGTTGGTCGCTCCCGTGACCCAGAACGTTCGCGAGTTATTCAATATGCTGCCCTCTGCTCCTGCCGGCGTGGAAGGTTTTTGAACGCCTCCAGTGCACGCTGACGACTACTTCCGAGATCGACGATTGGACTGTAATAGCTATTGATAGACAACAGATCCGCCGCTTTCTCCGGCTGATGAACAGTTTTGTTATCGCATAGGCTCAATTCTGGTAACCATTGGCGGATAAAGCGCCCCTGTGGGTCGAAGCGCTGTGACTGGGAAATGGGGTTGAACAGCCGGAAATAGGGCACAGCGTCGGTGCCGGTGGAGGCGCTCCACTGCCAGCCGCCATTGTTGGCAGCCAGGTCACCGTCGATCAGGTGGCGCATGAAGTGGCGCTCGCCCAGGCGCCAGTCGATCAGCAGGTTCTTGCTGAGGAACATGGCCACCACCATGCGCAGGCGGTTGTGCATCCAGCCGGTGTGCAGCAGCTGGCGCATGGCGGCGTCGATCAGTGGGAAACCGGTGCGCCCCTCTTTCCAGGCTTGCAGGTCGTCGGGGGCATCGCGCCAGGGCAGGGCCTCGGTGTGGGCGCGGAAGGCGCGATGCCGTGACACCTGTGGATAACCGCTGAGGATGTGCTTGTAGAACTCACGCCAGAGCAGCTCGTTGATCCAGGTCTGGATGCCGCTGCTGCCGCTGTCGAATTCGCCCCGGTTGCTGGCCAGGGCCGCATGCAGGCATTGCCGGGGCGATATCACGCCGGCGGCCAGGTAAGCCGAGAGCTGGCTGGTGCCGGGTTCGGCGGGCAGGTCGCGCAGGTGCTGGTAGTCCTCCACGGTTTCGTCGAGAAACCGCGTCAGCCGCGCTTGTGCTTGTGCTTCGCCGGCAGGCCAGTGGTCGCTGAGGGTGCGGGGGGGCGTTTCGAAACCGTCGATATGTTGCGGGATCGGGTCGCTGGCGATGTCCAGCGGCGCTTGCCGTTTCACTCGCGGGGCCAGTGCCGGCAGGCTGCGGTGCAAGTGCTCGAGGCAGGCTTTCTTGAACTGGCCGAACACCTGGAAGTAGTCGCCCGCACGGGTCAGCAGGGTGCCGGGGCGAAACAGCAATTGGTCCAGGTAGCTGTGGGCCTGGATGCCGGCTGCCTGCAAGTGCTCGCGGGTAGCCTGGTCGCGCCGCTGCTCGTTGATGCCGTATTCATCGTTCCAGTGCACCGCCTCGATGGCGTGCTGGCGGCAAACCCTTAGCACGCACGGGGCGGCTTCATCCCAGGTGTCGATCTTGCGGATCAGCAGCGGGATGTTGAGCGCGTCCAGCGAGTGGCGCAGGTCGCGCAGGTTGCGCAGCCAGAAGTCGACCTTGCACGGCGCATCATCATGGGCCTGCCACTGGCCCGGGCTGGCCAGCCACAGGGCCACTACCGGGCCTCGCTCGGCGGCGGCGCTCAGGGCGGTGTTGTCGTCGATGCGCAGGTCGGTGCGCAACCAGATCAATTGCATGGTCAAGTCATCTCGGCAGGCGGGTGTACAGGGTGTTGCAGCAAACGCAATGCTGCCTGTGGACTGTCGAACAGGTACAGCTCGGAAAGTTCGAAAGATTGCAGTTGTGCGCGGTGAAGAGGCACCGTGGCGCCCCCGAGCAATTTCACGCAGGTAATGCCCTGCAGCGTGCGTTGCAGGGCTTTGGCATCGATTCGCGGCCCCAGGTGCAGCAGCAGCGCTCGCGGTTGCAATACGCTGACCGCGCGCTGCAGTTGTGCACCGCTGACGGCCTGCTCCAGCACTTCGACCGGGATGCCATTGCTGGTCAGCAGCCAGGCGCACAGCCACAGGCCAGGGTCGAAGGGCTGCCCGGCTTCTTCGGCGAGCAGTACCGCAGGCCCCTGCAGTAGCAGGTTGTCGTGGTAGACGCGGGCGCCCAGCTTGCTGCGTAGCCAGGTGTGGAAGAACACCTGCTCGAGCTGGGCGTTGAAATAGCTGCGCCAGCGCAGTGCCAGGCTGTCCAGCAACGGCAGCAGCAGCTGTTCGCACAAGGTGATGGCAGGGTAGAGCGCCATGGCTTGGTTCAATTGCTGGTCGAGGGCGCGCTGGGAAAGGTTGGCAATGGCCTCGATCAGCTGTGCCTGGCGCGCCTGCCAGTCACCCTGGGGGGCAACGGCGGCGGGCTTGTCGAGCAGGTCGCGGACCTGGCCCACCGACGCACCGCGCTGCAGCCAGGCGAGGATCGCTTTCACCCGCTCGACCTGCTCGCTTGGGTACAGGCGATGGCCTTTGGCGGTGCGCTGCGGCTTGAGCAGGCCATAGCGCCGCTCCCAGGCACGCAGGGTCACCGGGTTCACGCCGGTGAGGCGGGCCAGTTCACCGATCGGCAAGAGTTGGTCAGACCGCATTGCGCAGCCCCAGGGTGTCGGGGTGTGGTTGCAGGTAGGCCTGCTCTTGCAGGTAAGGGTCGGGGTGTTTGCGCAGGTGGTGCTTGAGCAAGGTCAGTGGCACCACCAGGGGTACGACCCCTTGCTGGTACTGGTCGATGATGTGTTGCAGTTCGGCCTTGTCCTGCTGCGTCAGCGCGTGCTTGAAGTAGCCACTCAAGTGCTGCAGGACGTTGCCATGGGTGCCTCGGCTGGCGCATCGGCGCAGGGCTTGCATCAGCTGGCTGAAGTAGCGTGGCCCGATTACCTGCGGGTCGTCATCGCGGCTCATGCTGCCGAGCAGGCGGCCAAGCTGGCGATAGGCGTTCGGGTTGTTGGCCATGAGCAGGTATTTGTAGCGTGAGTGGAAGCGCACCAGGGCGCCGCGGCTCAGGCCCTGGGCCAGCAGCTGCTGCCAGTCGGCATAGGCATACACGCGGCTGATGAAGTTCTCGCGCAGCACCGGGTCGTGCAGGCGGCCTTCTTCTTCCACTGGCAGGTCCGGGCGCAGGGCGCAGAACGCCGCCGCGTAGGCGCCTGTTCCGCCCTGGGGGGCGGGGTGGCCGTTGTCCTGGTAGACCTTGACCCGTTCCAGGCCGCAGGAGGGAGATTTCTGCATGAAGATGTAGCCGCAGATGTCATCCAGCTCGTTGGCCATCTGCTCGCCGTACTGGCGCAGCGGCGCGGTCACGTTCATCTCGGGGTTGCGGGTGCCAACCACGGCGGGGTGTGCGGGGTCGCCGACCAGGCGTATCGGGTCGCGCGGTATGCCCAGGCCAATCGCGACTTCCGGGCAGACCGGCAGCCAATCGAAGTGCGCCTGCAGTTGCTCGCGGCACAGGTCGGAGCTTTTGTGCCCGCCGTTGTAGCGCACGCTGTGCCCTGTCAGGCAGGCGCTGATGGCGATGCGAGGCTTGGGGGTGGCGGCGATTTCGGGCATGGCAATCTCCGGGATAAACTTGTACATGTGGTTCGGCGTGTACAAGTTTATTCCAGCATAGCCATAAACTTATGCAAGTAGTATTTTTTGTATAGCTTTCCAGCACAGGCTATTCGAGGTGCTCCAGCAGCCGCCGTGCGGCTTCCTGGCCGCTGAGCCAAGCGCCCTCGACGCGGCCGGACAAGCACCAGTCGCCGCAGGCGTACAGCCCCTGGTCGGCATCGGCCAGCGCGCCCCATTCATGGTTGCCGGCGGGTCGTGCATAGAGCCAGCGATGGGCCAGGGCGAAGCTCGGTGCGGGGATCACGCAGCGGACCAGTTCGGCGAATTCGCCCCAGAGCTGTTCGATCACCTCTTCCTTGGCCAGGTCGATGTGCTGTTTGCTCCAGTCCGAGGTGGCATGCAGCACCCAAGTGTCCAGCTGTGAGTCGCGGCCGGGCTTGCTGCGGTTGCGGGCGAGCCAGTCCAGCGGGTTGTCCTGCACGAAGCAGCCTTGCATCGGCGTGTCCAGCGGGGTCTGGAAGGCCAGGGCGACGGCCCAGGTCGGCTCCATCACAACGCCTGCGGCCACTGCCGCGAGCTTGGGTGTGGCGGCCAGCAATGGCGTGGCCTGAGGCGCGGGCACGGCAATCACCACGCGGCTGTAAGGGCCATGGCTGCAGCCTTCGGTATCTTGCAGGTGCCAGTACTGTTTGCCGCGAAACACTTCGGCGATGCGGCAGCCGAAGTTCACCGTCACGTCCTTGAGCAGGCCGCGAGTGATGGCGCTCATGCGCGGCACGCCGACCCAGCGGGTCTGTTCGTCGGGGGAGGGGGTGAGTGCGCCGTCGCGGTAGTTGTACAGCTGAGGCTTCCACTGCTCGGCCCAGCCCGCTTCCACCCAGTGCTGCACCTGTTCGACGAAACGCCGGTCGCGGGCGGTGAAGTACTGTGCGCCAAGGTCGAGGGCGCCGGCTTCGCTGCGCTTGCTGGCCATGCGCCCGCCACTGCCGTGGCCTTTGTCGAACAAGTGTACGGACTGCCCGGCCTTTTGCAGGGCCTGGGCTGCGGAAAGGCCGGCGATACCGGCACCGATGATGGCAATAGGTACTGTCATGATGGCCTCTTCGAACCTTGCTGTACGCAGACTACGCTGTCAGGCAAACCTGTACAATGCACAATGTTTGTATAAGGTTATTCCGCTTATAGGGCAGGGTGGCCTATGTTTATCCGAGAGCGTTTGGTTAAAAAAGTGCCTTGTTGTTAAAAATAGACCATCGCCGCACTCTGCGAGGACACAGCCATGCATATATTGCTGACAGGTGGTACCGGCTTGATCGGCCAGCACCTGTGCCAGTTCTGGCTCGGCCAGGGCCATCGGATCAGTGTCTGGAGCCGCCGTCCTGATCAGGTACCCCGCCTGTGCGGCAGGGGCGTGCGCGGTATTGCCCAGTTGCAGGAGCTGGCGGCGGACGACCCGGTGGACGCCATCGTCAACCTGGCCGGTGCGCCGATTGCCGACCGGCCGTGGACGGCGGGCCGGCGCCAGTTGCTGTGGGCCAGCCGCATCACCCTTACCGAGCAGTTGCTGGCCTGGCTGGAAAGCCGCGAGCAGCGCCCTGAGGTGTTGATATCCGGCTCTGCCGTGGGTTGGTACGGCGATGGCGGTGAACGGGAGCTGACCGAGGCTTCGCAACCGGTGCGCGAAGATTTCGCCAGCCAGCTGTGCATCGCCTGGGAAGAAACCGCCCAGCGTGCGCAGCGCTTCGGGGTTCGCGTGGTGCTGGTGCGCACCGGGCTGGTACTGGCCAGCGACGGCGGCTTTTTGTCGCGCCTGCGCCTGCCGTTCAAGCTGGGGCTGGGCGGGCCTCTGGGCAATGGGCGGCAGTGGATGCCGTGGGTCCATATAGACGACCAGGTCGCCCTGATTGAATTTCTCTTGCAGCACAAGGACACCAGCGGTCCTTATAATGCCTGCGCGCCAGAGCCGGTGCGCAACCGCGAGTTCGCCAGGCGCCTGGGCCGTGCCTTGCATCGGCCGGCGTTCATGCCCATGCCTGGGCTGCTGCTCAAGGCCGGGCTTGGCGAGCTGTCGACCTTGCTGCTCGGCGGCCAGCGGGCGCGCCCGGTGCGCCTGCTGGCAGCGGGCTTCACCTTCCGCTTCAACGATCTGCAATCGGCCCTGGACAATCTGTCCAGCCGCCTCTGACATAGGACGCTGCATGACCGATCACGCCCTGCTGCTGGTCAACCTGGGTTCCCCGGCCTCCACTTCGGTGGCCGATGTGCGCCGTTACCTCAACCAGTTCCTGATGGACCCCTACGTGATCGACCTGCCCTGGCCGGTGCGGCGTTTGCTGGTGTCGCTGATCCTGATCAAGCGCCCGGAACAGTCCGCCCATGCCTACGCCTCGATCTGGTGGGACGAAGGCTCGCCGCTGGTGGTGCTGACCCGCCGGTTGCAGGCGGCGATGGTCGAGCACTGGCCCCATGGCCCGGTGGAGATGGCCATGCGCTATGGCCAGCCGGCGCTGCCGGACGTGCTCGCGCGCCTGGCTGCCCAGGGGGTGCGCAAGGTCACCCTGGCGCCGCTTTATCCACAGTTCGCCGACAGCACCGTGACCACGGTGGTGGAGCAGGCCAGGCAGGCGATTGCCACTGGCCAGTTGCCGCTCGAAATGCGCGTACTGCAGCCGTTCTACGATCACCCGGCATACATCGAGGCGCTGGCCGCCAGTGCTAGGCCGCACCTGCAACAGGACTACGATCACCTGCTGCTGAGCTTCCATGGCCTGCCGGAGCGGCACCTGAAAAAGCTCGACCCCACCGGCAAGCACGATTTCCAGGCGGCAGACTGCTGCGCCGGCGCCAGCGCCGAGATGCGTGCGGTGTGCTACCGCGGCCAGTGCCTGGCCACGGCCAAGGCCTTTGCGGCGAAGATGGGCATTGCCGATGGCAAGTGGTCGGTGTCGTTCCAGTCGCGGTTGGGGCGGGCCAAGTGGATCGAGCCGTATACCGAGACGCGCCTGGATGAATTGGCCAAGGCTGGGGTGAAGAAGCTGCTGGTGATGTGCCCGGCGTTCGTGGCCGACTGCATCGAGACGCTCGAAGAGATCGGCGATCGGGGCAAGGAGCAGTTCATCGAGGCGGGGGGCGAGGAGTTGGTGCTGGTGCCTTGCCTGAATGATCACCCGGAGTGGGTGAGGGTGCTGGCGGGGATGTGCGAGAAGGCCTGAACTGGGGACATCTGCCTAGGCCTCTTCGCGGGGCAAGCCCGCTCCCACAGGTTCACCGCAGAGCTGAAACATGTGGGAGCGGGCTTGCCCCGCGAAGAGGCCAGAGCAGGCTAGCGCTGGCTCAAGGCAACTGATCATCCAGCTTCTTGTGCTTCCAGCTGTCGTTGCCCGGCAGGATCAGGTTCAGCGCAATGGCCACGATGGCGCACAGGGCGATACCTTTCAGGCCCCAGTCGTCCGGGCCGTCGCCGCTGCCGATCAGCACGCCGCCGATACCGAACACCAGCGTCACCGAAACGATCACCAGGTTGCGTGCCTCGGCCAGGTCGACCTTGTGGCGGATCATGGTGTTCATGCCCACCGCCGCGATCGAACCGAACAGCAGGCAGAGGATGCCGCCCATCACCGGCACCGGAATGCTCTGCAGCAGCGCACCGAACTTGCCGATGAAGGCCAGGGTGATGGCGAAGATCGCCGCCCAGGTCATGATTTTCGGGTTGTAGTTCTTGGTCAGCATCACCGCGCCGGTCACTTCGGCATAGGTGGTGTTGGGCGGGCCGCCGAACAGGCCGGCTGCCGTGGTCGCCAGGCCGTCACCCAGCAGGGTGCGATGCAGCCCGGGCTTTTTCAGGTAGTCACGACCGGTGACGCTGCCCACCGCGATGACCCCGCCGATGTGCTCGATCGCCGGTGCCAGGGCAACCGGAACGATGAACAAGATGGCCTGCCAGTTGAACGCTGGCGCTGTGAAGTTGGGCAGCTCCAGCCAAGGCGCGGCAGCGATCTTGGCGGTGTCGACCACGCCGAAGGCGAACGACAGGGCAAAGCCGACCAGCACGCCGGAAATGATCGGCACCAGGCGGAAGATGCCTTTGCCGAAGACCGCGACGACCAGGGTGGTGAGCAGCGCCGGCATAGAGATCAGCATGGCGGTCTTGTACGGCATCAGCACCGCACCATCCCCGCCCTTGCCCATCGCCATGTTGGCGGCGATCGGCGCCATGGCCAGGCCGATGGAGATGATCACCGGGCCGATGACCACCGGAGGCAGCATGCGGTCGATGAACCCGGTGCCCTTGATCTTCACCATCAGGCCCATGAAGGTGTACACGAAACCTGCAGCCATCACGCCGCCCATGGTCTCGGCCAGGCCGAACTGGCCCTTGGCGAGAATGATCGGGGTGATGAAGGCGAAGCTCGATGCCAGGAACACCGGCACCTGACGGCCGGTGACCAGCTGGAACAGCAAGGTGCCGATACCGGCGGTGAACAGCGCCACGTTCGGATCGAGGCCGGTGATCAGCGGCATCAGCACCAGCGCGCCAAATGCCACGAAGAGCATCTGCGCGCCCGAAACGACCTGGCGCCAGAGCGGGTCGTTGAAGCCGTCCTGCATGGTCAGGCGTCCTTCTGCTTGGTGCCGAAGATCTTGTCACCGGCATCGCCCAGGCCCGGCACGATGTAGCCGTGCTCGTTCAGGCGCTGATCGATCGAGGCGGTGTAGATGCGCACGTCCGGGTGGGCTTTTTCCACCATGGCGATGCCTTCGGGTGCCGCGACCAGGACCATGGCGCGGATTTCCTTGCAGCCGGCCTTCTTCAGCAGGTCGATGGTGGCGACCATCGAGTTGCCGGTGGCCAGCATCGGGTCGATGATCAGCGCCAGGCGCTGGTTGATGTCCGGCGCGAGCTTTTCCAGGTAGGTGTGCGCTTCGAGGGTTTCCTCGTTACGCGCGACGCCGACGGCACTGACCTTGGCGCCCGGGATCAGGCTGAGCACGCCGTCGAGCATGCCGATACCGGCGCGCAGGATCGGCACCACGGTAATCTTCTTGCCGGCGATTTTTTCCACCTGAACCTTGCCACACCAGCCATCGATCTCGTAGCTTTCGAGGGGCAGGTCCTGGGTGGCTTCGTAGGTCAGAAGAGCGCCGACTTCCTGGGCGAGTTCGCGAAAATTCTTGGTGCTGATGTCGGCACGGCGCATGAGGCCGAGCTTGTGGCGGATCAGCGGATGGCGGATCTCACGAGTGGGCATAGAGGGCTCCGAAAGGCGGGCAAAAAAACCGCGCTAGGTTAATCTATTCAGCCTTTGCTGTCGTGCAGTCCTTTTGCACGTTAGTCCATAAATGCTTGATCTGTGACGAGCGGATGCGTACCTTTGCCCGCTTTTCCAAAATGCACCCCCCGGAGAGCGCCATGTCCGCTGATCTCGAGCACATCCGTCAAGTCATGCGCGAGGCAGACTGCCTGTACAACGAAGCCGAAGTGGAAGCGGCCATCGCCAAAGTCGGCGAGCAGATCTGCAAGGACCTGCACGACAAGAACCCGGTGGTGTTCTGCGTGATGAACGGCGGCCTGATCTTCGCCGGCAAACTGCTGACCCACCTGCAGTTCCCGCTGGAAGCCTCGTACCTGCACGCCACCCGCTACCGCAACCAGACCAGCGGCGGCGAGCTGTTCTGGAAGGCCAAGCCTGAAGTGTCGTTCATCGACCGCGACGTGCTGATCGTCGACGACATCCTCGACGAAGGCCACACCCTCAGCGCCATCATCGAGTTCTGCAAGCACGCCGGTGCCCGCTCGGTGCACACTGCCGTGCTGATCGACAAGGACCACGACCGCAAGGCCAGCCCTGATTTGAAAGCCACCTATGTAGGCCTGTCCTGCGTGGACCGCTATATCTTTGGTTATGGCATGGACTATAAAGCTTACTGGCGCAACGCAAACGGCATCTTCGCCGTCAAGGGAATGTAATCATGAGCCAGCCCGCCTTCATCGACCAATCGCTGTTTGCCGGGCTGGCGCTGAAAGCCGCCGATGCCCCGCGTGGGCGGCATCACCACAATTTCCACGAGATGGATGACCCTTGCCACCGCCTGGCGGTTGGCTTGCAGCCGTCCACCTATATCCCGCCGCACCGGCACCTGAGCGACGACAAGGCAGAGACCCTGCTGGCGCTCAAGGGCCGCCTGGGCCTGCTGGTGTTCGACGAGCTGGGCAACGTCACCGGCAAGCGCCTGCTCGAGGCGGGGGGAGAATGCCTGGGGGTCGACCTGCCACCTGGTATCTACCATGGGCTGGTGGTGCTGGAGGCAGACAGCGTGCTGTTCGAGTGCAAGGCCGGCCCGTATCGCCAGTTGGGAGAGGGCGAGCATGCCCACTGGGCGCCCCGTGAAGGTGAGCCCGGTGTGGCCGACTATCACGCCTGGATGATCGCCCAGTTCGATTGATTGCGCCCTTGGGGCGCGTGCTAGAGTGCGCCTTCATGCCAAGGAGCCTCACATGCGCGCGATTCTTCCCCTGCTGCTGGCGGTGAGCCTGCCGCTCGCCGCCGCCCCCCTGCACAGCCAATTCCTCCCGCCCGATGACCAGGCCCTGCGCCAGCAAGCGCCCACTGCCCAGCAACTGTTGCAAGTGACCGATTATTCGGTGGTGGTCGGTGCCCAGCGCCAGTCCGACCAGCAGCCCATCCCGATCACCGCCTCGCTGCAGATGCGCCTCAAGGGCAAGCCGCTGAGCAAGGGCGCGACCATCGGCCAGGTGCTGCTGACCTTCGATGGCGAAGCGGGCAAGAGCTTGAAGAAGCCGGTGTACGACGAAAAGTCCCGTACCTTGAACCTCAATTACCCGGCCAGCGATTACCGGGTAATCATGGACCTGCTGCGCAACGAGACCGTGTACGTGCAGTTCCTCACCTATGCCAACGGCCATGTCTGGGCCGACCTGCACACCGGCACCGTACGTACGCGTTGAGGCGCGCGGCCTGTGGGGGGTAAACTGCCGGCCTTCGAAATCCCGTGATGGTCCAGTTGGAGCCGGCAATGCGCAAAGACAAGAAGCAGGTGATTGTTGACGAGATCAGCGATGACTACGTCAAGACGTTCCTCCAGTTCGAGCCGGCCGATGGCGTGACCTCGCCGTCGCTGCACAAGCTGGTCAAGGCCTACCGTGGCTTGCGCGTGGATGACTTCGAGCGGTTCGTCGGCTTCTTCGTCGAGGCCGGCTATGACCTCGATGGCAAGGACGAGCACGGCAAGACCTTCGTCGAGCAGATCGCCGACCAGCGCAACGCGCCTGAATATGTCGAGATCATCGCCAAGGCTCGTGGCTGATCCAGCGCCGAGGTAACAGGCACAAAAAAACGCCCCGAGGGGCGTTTTTTCGTTTCAGCCGGTTCAGGCGTAATGCTTGGCCGGGCTGTCTTCCACCAGCTCCAGCGCCGCATCGTTCTCGGCGCTGATCTTGTGGTACAGGGCTGCATCGGTCGCCAGGACCTTCTCGCGGGCCGGGAAGATTTCCTTGAGCTTGGCAGCCCAGGCACCCTTGGCCTGCTCGGGGAAGCAGCGCTCGATCAGCTCGAGCATGATCGACACGGTCACCGACGCGCCCGGCGAAGCGCCGAGCAGTGCCGCCAGGCTGCCGTCCTGGGCCGAGACCAGCTCGGTGCCGAACTGCAGGATGCCGCCTTTCTTCGGGTCTTTCTTGATGATCTGCACGCGCTGGCCGGCCACTTCCAGGCGCCAGTCTTCTGCCTTGGCTTCTGGGTAGAAGCGACGCAGGGATTCCAGACGCTGCTCCATCGACTGCATCACTTCGCTGACCAGGTACTTGGTCAGGTCCATGTTGTCGCGGGCCACGGCCAGCATCGGGCCGATGTTGCCCATGCGCACCGACAGCGGCAGGTCCATCAGCGAACCGTGCTTGAGGAACTTGGTGGTGAAGCCTGCGTACGGGCCGAACAGCAGCGAAGTCTTGCCGTCCACCACGCGGGTGTCCAGGTGCGGCACCGACATCGGCGGTGCGCCGACCGCGGCCTGGCTGTAGACCTTGGCCTGGTGCTGCTTGACGATTTCCGGGTTGTCGCAACGCAGCCACTGGCCGCTGACCGGGAAGCCGCCGAAGCCTTTGCTCTCCGGGATGCCCGACAGTTGCAGCAGCGGCAGGGCCGCGCCACCGGCGCCGAGGAACACGAAGCGGGCGTCGACTTCGCGGCTGCCGCCGCTGTTGACGTCTTTGATGCTGACGGTCCAGCCGCTGCCGTTACGGCGCAGGCCGACGACCTTCTTGCTGTACTTGACCTGCGCATCGGCAGAGTCGCCCAGCAGTTTGAGCAGCTTGTTGGTCAGGGCGCCGAAGTTGACGTCGGTGCCTTTGGTCACGCGGGTGGCGGCGATGTGCTGGTCGGCCGGGCGGCCGGGCATCATCAGCGGCATCCAGTCGTTCATCACGGCCTTGTCTTCGGTGTACTCCATCTCGGCGAAGGCGTGATGCTGCTTGAGCATCTCGAAACGCTTCTTGAGGAAGGCCACGCCTTTGTCACCTTCGACGTAGCTCAGGTGCGGGACAGGGTTGATGAAGGCACGCGCCGAGCCGAAGTTGCCTTTCTTGCTCAGGTAGGCCCAGAACTGGCGCGAGACCTCGAACTGGGTGTTGATGTGCACCGCCTTCTTGATGTCGATGCTGCCATCGGCAGCCTGCGGCGTGTAGTTCAGCTCGCACAGGCCGGCGTGGCCGGTACCTGCGTTGTTCCAGGGGTTGGAGCTTTCCGCGGCCCCGGAGTCCATCGCCTCGACGACCTCAAGCTTCAGGGTCGGGTCAAGCTCCTTGAGCAGTACGGCCAGGGTGGCACTCATGATGCCCGCGCCTACCAGTACTACATCAACCGATTCGTTCTGCGCCATTTAACGCGTCTCCACAATCTACAGCTACCTAATTGACAGCATAGGACCCCAGGGTCGCCAGGATCGCCATGTCCGACTCTTCGCAGTTCTTGCAACTTCCGCGGACACCGCCAATCAGTCTTTGGGTTCAGGTATTGAACGCCGTTTGCCACGGGTGCGGCAATTCGACTTATGGTCAAGGTGTCGTGCGTGCGCTATGGAACGGCCTCAATCACCCATTGGGAATGAGCGCTTTAGCCGCCTGTTCAGGGCTGTTCGGGACACATCTGCCGCTTTTGCACATGCCAGACTGTTCATTGCTCGCCACACTCTCGTGAAGTTGTGAAAAACCGTTTTTTCACGCTCTTTTGGAGACGTGAACCTCAAAAGGGGACTGCGCGATGGCAACCCACAGGTTCATGCAGTGCGAAGGGCCGGAAAAGCAGGCACGACAGCCGTTGCAAGACCTGAGTGGAAGGCTCTCTGTGGGCTGGGGCGGTGAAGGTGCCGGGGTCAAGCGGCAGGTGCGGGGCCCGATCAGGAGACGTCCTTATAATCGGGGGGAGATTATAGCGATGTCGCGGGCAGAAAGGTCGTAATTCGTGGTTTTTATTGCAGCGTTTGTCAGGCTGGCAGGCTGCGCTGCTGCCAGCGGCGGTTTGCATGGCTGCAAACCCGTGCTTCGGCGGGCAGCTCGCGGCCCAGCCAGGCCAGGTGGATTTCGCCGATCTGCACCCAGCCACTGCCCCCTGGCGGCTGGCGGCATTGCTTGAATGCAAGGCACTTGCCCTGGTCGTCGAGGCGGGCATAGCAGTTGTCGCGCGGGCGTTGGAAGAGCAAGGTCCAAAACGAGGCCATGGCAGCGAGTCCTGTGCATTTAGGGCTTGGCGCAAGGATAACGTTGCCGCCATGAAACGATTGTGACAGGGGTGCCGGGCCGATGACTGGTCAGCCCTCGGCTAGGTATACTGTGGGCCTTTGCCGCATTTTCTGGAGAAACGCGCATGTTGCAACGTCTGTTGTTCGGTTTGATCGCCGTGGCCAGCCTCAGCCTGGTCGGTTGTGCCCACAGCCCGCAACAACTCAGCCCGCAACCCAAGCTCAATGCCCAGCTCGCACCGGTCGGCCACGGCCAGCCGGTGGTGGTCAAGGTGGTCGATGGCCGGGCTTCGCAGTCGCTGGGCACCCGGGGTGGCATGTACCCTGAAACCAGCACCATCAGCGTCAACGGCAACGATGTGGTGCCCAAGCTTCAGGCCCAGGCCGAAGCTGCCGTGCGCCTGCTGGGCTTCACCCCGACGCCCAACGCCTACAACGCGCCACAGCTGACCGTGACCCTGGCCGAGCTCAAGTACCAGTCGCCCAAGGACAACCTGTACGTGACCGAGGCCACCATCGGTGCCACCTTCCGTGCCGACGTGGCCAATGCCAACCGCCGTTACAGCGGCCGCTACGGCGCTTCGCTGGACCAGCGCTTCGGCATGGCGCCGAACCAGGAAACCAACACCAAGCTGGTGGGTGATGTGCTCAGCGACGCGCTGACCCGCCTGTTCAAGGACCCGACCATCGGGCAGGTGCTGGGCGAGTAAGCCTGGCGCTGTAACGCAAGAAAGCCCGCTGCCTGGGTTCAGGCAGCGGGCTTTTTGTTTTCTACGCCTGCATCAAGCGGCTTCGATATGAAAATCCAGCACGCTGACGCCGGTGAGCATGTCCACTTCCGGCAGGTCATGGTGCACATGCCCGCCCAGGGCGCAGTAGACCAGCCACTGGCGGTCCTGGACATTGATCGCAAAACCGTCGATCAGCGCCTGCTGCTCATCGCTCTGGGCCACGAGATAGAGGCGATCCTGGTTTTCGGCGTGCAGCATGAACAAGCTCCGGTATCAGAAGAGGCCGACAGGGTGGCCTGTTCTGATGACGAGCATGTGACAGATGAAATTAAGTGACAGTTGGTCGCCACGGCCGGGCGCGCAGGGTGGACTTCGGTAGAATGCCGGCCTTCGCTGTCGTTCTGTCCGAGGTTGCGTGATGTCGTTGCAAGTGCTCTGGGGCTTTTTGTCCGCCCACCCGACCAAACTGATCAATCTGCTGGCGCTGCTGATGACCTGCCCAGGCGGCTTGCTGCTGCACAGCGCACGGCGGCGCGAGGCCGATGCCCGCGAGAGCCTGGCGGTGGAGGAGGGGGTGGTGGATGCGTTCGACCAGCGCGTGCCGCGCTACTTCTACATCCTGGGGTTCTCTTGCTTGGCCTTGGCCTTGATGCTGTCCTGGTTCAGTACCTGGATCTGATGTTTTGGGGCCGCTTTGCGGCCCTTTCGCGACACAAGGCCGCTCCTACAGGTAACGCGTAACCCTTGTAGGAGCGGCCTTGTGTCGCGAAAGGGCTGCAAAGCAGCCCCAAGGCCCAAAGCCTCAGGCCACCGGCGCCTGCTGCCTGACCTGATACTGATTGCGCACCGGGGTCGCATACTGCAGCACCAGGTACGGCCGCTGCTCCTCGGGGCAGGCATCCAGGCGGCGTTGCCATTCTTCCTTGGCCTTGGCCAGCTCCTCGGCCGGGAACACCTGCTCGGCGCTCGGCACCTGCAGTGCCTCGTCCTTCTCGCTCCACATCGCATAAGCCAGGTAGTGCACCGGGAACAGCCGGTAGCCGCCGAGGATCTGCCGATCGATTTCCTGGGCCAGCTGCTTGGTGTCTTCGTAGTAGTCGGTGACTGGCGCGGCAAAGTTGATGTGCACGCGGCCTTTGTAGCCGGTAATGCCCTTGGCGATGCTGTTGTCGTCCTCGCCCGGGGCCTTCTTGTAGGTGCCGGTGGTGGCGCGGATGTACAGCTCGCGTGCCTTGGCCTGGTCGCAAGGGTCGTATTCGTAGCTGATCGACACCGGTATCAGGTTCAGGCCCTGGATCACGCTGCCGAACGGCTCGTCCTTGCGGCTCATGTGGAACATCTTGAGGATCGCCGAATCGGTGCGGTCGTCGCCGTCCTTGGCCCGCCCTTCGGCCTGGGCGATCCAGATCGAGGTGCCGTCGTTACGGATCGAATGGTTGATGTAGGCCGACAGCAGCTGGTAGGCCGCAAGCTTTTCCCGCCGCCCGGTGATCGAACGGTGGACGATGAAGCTCTTGTTCAGGCGCATCATGTCGCTGACGAACGGCTTTTGCAGCAGGTTGTCGCCGATGGCGATGCGCGGCGTGGGCAGGCCTGCGTGGTACACCGCGTAGTTGACGAAGGCCGGGTCCATGACGATGTCGCGGTGGTTGGCCAGAAACAGGTAGGCGGTGCCCGACTTGAGCTGCTCGACGCCGGAGTAGGTGACGCCGTCGGTGGCGCGCTCGATGGTCTGGTCGACGTAGTACTCGACCTTGTCCTGCAGCGTGGACACGCAGCTGACGCCGGCGAATTCCTTGCGCAGGCGCCGGGCGATCAGCGGCTTGAGCAACCAGCCGAGGGCGCCAGCGGCGCGCGGGAAGCGGAAGTGGGTGAGGATATCGAGAAATGCCGGGTCGCTGAGCAGGCGTGCCAGAACGGCAGGGACCTCAGCGTCGTCGTACGGTCGGATGGCATCGAATTCGCCCATCATGCTCTCTTGTTGGAAACGGCTAGGGTAATAAGGTAGGGGTGGGGCCCGAAAAACGGCTCGGACACACGCAGGCCCTGTAAACAGACCGGCAATTATACGCACAAGTCACCGCGGAGGCCGCGATGCTGGAAATCGACTTCTATGATTGCCCCTATTGTGGCGAACCGGTAGAGACCACCGTCGACCTTTCCGCTGGCGATCGGGTCTACACCGAAGATTGTCAGGTTTGTTGCCAGCCTGTGGTGTTCAGCCTGCAGGTGCATGGTGACGAATGGTTGCTCGAAGTCAGACGCGAGGACGATGCTTGATGCAACGGATCTACGAACCGGAAAACCTGCTGGAGGCCGAGATGCTGGTCGGCATGCTGGCCAGCGAGGGGGTCGAGGTGCACCTGGTCGGGCGTGACCTGATGGGCGGCGTCGGCGAGCTGCCGATGCAGGGTTTGCTGGGCCTGGCGGTGCCCAATGAGCAGGCCGGTTACGCACGGCAGCTGATCGATGCGTACAATGGCGCCCAGCCGCTTGCCGGCGACGAACCGGAGAGTTATCCCGGTACCTTGATCTGCTAGGTTTCGAATTCGCCCATGTGTGGACGCTACGCCCTGTTTCGCTGGCCCCAGGTGCTCGCCGGGTTGCCAGGTTTCCCTGCCGGCCAGCCGGCGCAGTGGAACATCTCGCCCGGTGGCTCGGTGCTGATCCAGCGCCAGCTCGACGGCCAGATGCAAGTGGCCATGGCGCGCTGGGGCCTGACGCCGGCCTGGCTAACCGACCTTTCCCGTACACCTGCCCACGCCCGTGCCGAGACCCTGGCGGAACAGCCGATGTTCCGCGAGGCGTTTCGCCAGCGGCGCTGCCTGATGCCGGCCAATGGTTTCTACGAGTGGCGTGGCACGGTGCGCAAGCGGCCTTACTGGTTGACGCCGGGGGAGGGCTCATCGCTGTATTTCGCTGCGGTGTGGGAGGCGTATCCGGTGCAGGATCAGGTGTGGTTGAGTTGCGCGGTGGTGACCCAGGCGGCGATGAACCAGCGCCGGCCGCTGATTCTCGATGACGCCGGCCAGGCCGCGTGGCTGGACCCTGAAACGCCACTGCCCCGCTTGCACGAGTTGCTGGCCAGCCCCCCGGCCACGCTGCGCGAGCGGGCGCTGGCCAATTTCGTCAATGATCCCAAGCTGGATGCCCCGGAGTGCCTGACCCCGGCCTGATGGGCTGGCCACACTGGCCTCTTCGCGGGGCAAGCCCGCTCCCACCAGTAAGGTGGCGAACCTGTGGGAGCGGGCTTGCCCCGCGAAGAGGCCGATGCAGCTGAATAAATCTTCCCTGCGGCTATGGCAGGCCCAGGCGACTCGGCCTAGGATACGGCGCATGTAAAAAGGGAGTGTTTTCATGCGTAAGTCTTTTGTCGTCAGCCTGTTGAGTGCTGGCATCCTGCTGGCCGGCTGCCAGGCAGTGAATACCACCAGCGGCGGCGCTGTCGGCGTCGAGCGCAAGCAGTACATGTTCAGCATGCTGTCGACCGCTGAGGTCAACCAGATGTACGCCCAGTCGTACCAGCAGACCCTCGGCGAGGCGTCGAGCAAAGGCGTGCTGGACAAGTCCAGCAACGATGCCAAGCGCGTCCAGGCCATCGCCGACCGGCTGATCGCCCAGGCGCCGAAGTTCCGCCCGGATGCTGCGCAGTGGCAATGGGAAGTCAACGTGATCAAGAGCGATGAGCTCAACGCCAACTGCGGCCCCGGCGGCAAGATCATCGTCTACACCGGCCTGATCGATCAGCTCAAGCTGACCGATGCCGAGATCGCCGCCGTGGTCGGCCACGAAATTGCCCACGCCTTGCGCGAGCACAGCCGTGAAGCGATGTCCAAGGCCTATGGCGTGGAAATGGCGCGCCAGGGCGCCGGTGCGCTGTTTGGCCTCGGCCAGGACAGCATCGCCCTGGCAGACCAGGTGGTGAACTACGCCATGACCCTGCCCAACAGCCGCGCCAACGAGAACGAAGCCGACCTCATCGGCCTCGAGCTGTCGGCGCGTGCCGGCTACGACCCGAACGCCGCGATCACCCTGTGGAACAAGATGAGCAAGGCGTCCGAAGGTGCACCGCCCGAGTTCATGAGCACTCACCCGGCATCGGCAAGCCGGATCGCCTCGCTGCAGGCAGCGATTCCCAAGGTGATGCCGTTGTACGAAGCGGCCAAGAAGTAAGTTCGCCTTGGGGCTGCCTTGCAGCCCATCGCCGGCAAGCCGGCTCCCACACTCAATACCCTGTGGGGGCCGGCTTGCCGGCGATGGGCCGCAGCGCGGCGCCAAATTGCAGTTACCCCACCCAGCCACTGGTCTTCATCGCCGAGTACACGGCCACCACGGCCAGCACGATGAAGGCAGCTGCCGCCAGGCGGCGAATCAGTGTCAGCGGCAGTTTCTCCGCCGCGAAGTTACCTGCCAGCACCACCGGCACGTTGGCAATCAGCATGCCCAGGGTGGTACCGATGATGACCATGATCAGGTGCGGATACTGCGCCGCCAGCATCACCGTGGCGACCTGGGTCTTGTCGCCGATTTCCGCCAGGAAGAACGCGATCAGCGTGGTCAAAAACGGGCCGAAGCGGCGCGCCGGGTTCTCATCGTCGTCCATCTTGTCCGGCACCAGCGTCCACAGCGCGGTGGCGGTGAAGCTCGCGGCAAGGATCCAGTGCAAGGTCGTCTCGGTGAAGAACCCGCTGACCCAGGCACCTACCGCGCCAGCGGCGGCATGGTTGGCCAGGGTCGCGGCGATGATGCCGGCGATGATCGGCCAGGGCTTGCGAAAACGGGCAGCGAGGATGAGCGCGAGCAATTGCGTCTTGTCGCCGATTTCGGCGAGGGCAACGATGGCGGTGGGGACCAACAGAGATTCCAGCATCAGGATTCCTACGGGGGCGGGTCGACACGGCTATGACACGTACAGCCTCCCCGCCCCGGGTAAGGTGTGCGTGTCATAGGTCTTGTCAAACCCTGGACCTGTCTGCGCAGATCGTGGGTCGCACGCGCCATGGCCTGTGGGCCAAGTGTGTTGACGCGTGCCGGGCGAGCAAGGCGCTCGCGGGAGACTACTCCCCTAGGACGGTGCGGATTCTGCCTAGCCGAAACGCTTTCGGCAAGCCCTGTTTCTATCCACGTGTGGCACGGTAGATGCGAAAGCCGTCGGCCTCGGCGCAGGTCTGGCAGTTGCCAAGGGCCCCTTCGATCAGCGGCTGGTAGCGCAGGAAGCTGTTCGCTACCAGGCGCATTTCTCCGCCTTTTCGCAGATGTTCGCCCGATTTTTTCAGCAGGTTTTCCGAAGCCTGGTAATTGGTGTGCACGCCGGTATGGAACGGCGGGTTGCTCAGGATCAGGCTCAGGTCACGCGGTGCGGCGTCGATGCCATCGCCGCTGATGACCTCGCCTTGCAGCTGGTTGGCCGCCAAGGTCAGGCGGCTGGCGGCCACCGCGAAGGCGTCCACATCCAGCAGGGTGACCTGGCTTTGTGGATAACGCCGCTTGACCGTTGCCCCAAGCACCCCGGCGCCGCAGCCAAAGTCCAGCACATGGCCGGCCGGCAGGTTGTCCAGGTGCTTGAGCAGCAGCGCGGTGCCGCGGTCGAGGCGGCCGTGGCTGAACACACCCGGCAGGCTGACGATCTGCAGCGGGCCGTCTTCCAGCTCGAGGGTGAAGTGCTCGGCCAGGCTTTCCAGCGGCTTGGCTTCAGGCGCCTGTTCCACGGTCACCTGCCACAGCTGGCAGTGGCGGGCGCTGTCGAGCTTGCGCGGCTTGCCGAATGCCTGCAGCTGCTTGGCCGCACCTTCGATGCCGCCGCGCTTTTCGCCCACCAGGTAGAGTTCACGGCCCGCCAGGCGCGAGGCCAGGGCGTTGAGCAGGTAGGCCGCCAGCTCGCGGGACTTGGGCAGGAACAGCACGGCCGCCTCGAAAGCCACCGGCGGGGCCTCCACGCCATAGTGGCTGCGCCCGGCGAAGCGGCTGTCGAGCATGGCCTGATCGCCCGCGTGCCAGGTCCAGCCATGGGCCTTGGGCAACTGGCCGAGCAGGTCGTCGGCGGGGGCGCCGGCGAGCAGCAGCGGGCCCTGGAACAGGTCCGCCTGGCGGAGCAACACTTCACTGCGCGGGTCCATGGACGACGCCTCCTGAAAAAAGTGGCGCAGTGTAGCAGAGCCGGTCGCTGCGCTCAGCTGACCACGCGGCGCGGCTGGCCGGCGAAGAAGGCCTGGGCGTTCTCGCTGAGCTGGCCGACGATACGCTGGCGCGACTCCACCGCGCCCCAGGCGCTGTGCGGGGTGATGATCAGGCGCGGGATGCCTGCCGCCAGCAGCGGGTTGCCCTGGGTCGGCGGCTCGACGCTGAGCACGTCGGTGGCGGCGCCGCCCAGGTGGCCATTGCGCAGGGCGTCAGCCAGCGCCTGTTCGTCGATCAGCCCGCCGCGCGCGGTGTTGACCACCAGCGCACCGGGCTTGAGCAAGGCCAGCTCGCGGGCGCCGAGCATGTGCCGGGTGTGCTCGTTGAGGGGGCAGTGCAAGGTCAGGGCATCCACCTGCGGCAGTAGTTCATCCAGCGCCAGGCGGTCGTCACGCGCCGGGCGGCCGGGGATCTGCCCGCTCAGCAGGCGCATGCCGAAGGCCTCTGCCAGGCGCGCCACGGCACCGCCCAGCTCACCATGGCCGAGCAGGCCGAGGGTCTTGCCCTCCAGCTCGATGATCGGGAAGTCCAGCAGGCAGAACTGGCTGGCCTTGGCCCATTGCCCGTCTGCCACGGCCTGGTTGTAGTCGCACAGGCGCGTGGCCAGTGCCAGCAGCAGGGCCAGGGTGTGCTGGGCCACCGAGGGCGTGCCGTAGCCTTGGCAGTTGCACACGGTGATGCCCTGGGCGCGTGCCGCGGCCATGTCGACGTTGTTGGTGCCGGTGGCGGCGACCAGGATCAGCTTGAGCTGGGGGTTGGCGGCCAGCGCCTGGGCGTCGAGCATGACTTTGTTGCTCACCACCGCGACCGCGCCCTGCAGGCGTTCGGCGACCTGGTCGGGGCGGGTTGCGGCGAACAGCTGCAGTTCGTCGAACTGAGCGTGCAGCGGGGACAGGTCGAGGTCCCCGAGGTCCAGGGACTGGTGGTCGAGAAACACGGCGCGACGCGGGCTGGGCATCGGTAAGGCTCCAGTGGCAATGGCAAAGAGGGGGCAACCCGCACAATGCCACTCATACCTTCTGCCGCCAAATCATTCCTTCGGCTGATTTGGTCGTCACAATGGCGAACTACAGTTGTTCCCTGACTTGTCCGGCTCGCTTTTCAAGAAGGGATACCCATGCTGCAGACCCGCATCATCAAGCCCGCCGAGGGCGCCTATTCGTTCCCCCTGTTGATCAAGCGCCTGCTGATGTCCGGCAGCCGCTACGAAAAGACCCGCGAAATCGTCTACCGCGACCAGCTGCGGCTGACCTATCCACAACTGGGCGAGCGCATCGCGCGGCTTGCCAACGTGCTGACCGAGGCCGGGGTCAAGGCCGGTGACACCGTGGCGGTGATGGACTGGGACAGCCACCGCTACCTGGAATGCATGTTCGCCATCCCGATGATCGGCGCCGTGGTGCACACCATCAACGTGCGCCTGTCTCCCGAGCAGATCCTCTACACCATGAACCACGCCGAAGACCGCGTGGTGCTGGTCAACAGCGATTTCGTCGGGCTGTACCAGGCCATCGCCGGGCAACTGACCACGGTCGACAAGACCCTGCTGCTGACCGACGGCCCGAGCAAGACCGCCGAGCTGCCCAACCTGGTGGGCGAGTACGAGCAGTTGCTCGCCGCCGCCAGCCCGCAGTACGACTTCCCGGATTTCGACGAGAACTCGGTGGCCACCACCTTCTACACCACCGGCACCACCGGCAACCCCAAGGGCGTGTACTTCACCCATCGCCAGCTGGTGCTGCACACCCTCGCCGAGGCCTCGGTCACCGGCAGCATCGACAGCGTGCGCCTGCTGGGCAGCAACGACGTCTACATGCCGATCACGCCGATGTTCCACGTGCATGCCTGGGGCATCCCCTATGCGGCCACCATGCTGGGCATGAAGCAGGTCTACCCCGGGCGATACGAGCCAGACATGCTGATCAAGCTGTGGCGCGAAGAGAAGGTCACCTTCTCCCACTGCGTGCCAACCATCCTGCAGATGCTGCTCAACTGCCCGAGCTCGCAAGGCCAGGACTTCGGCGGCTGGAAGATCATCATCGGCGGCAGCGCGCTCAACCGTTCGCTGTACCAGGCCGCGCTGGCCCGTGGCATCCAGCTGACGGCGGCCTACGGCATGTCCGAAACCTGCCCGTTGATCTCGGCCGCGCACCTCAACGATGAGCTGCAGGCAGGCAGCGAGGACGAGCGCGTCAGCTACCGGATCAAGGCCGGTGTGCCGGTGCCGCTGGTGGAGGCGGCGATCGTCGATGGCGAAGGCAACTTCCTGCCCGCCGATGGCGAGACCCAGGGCGAGCTGGTGCTGCGCGCGCCCTGGCTGACCATGGGCTACTTCAAGGAGCCGGAAAAGAGCGAGGAGCTGTGGCAGGGCGGCTGGCTGCACACCGGTGACGTCGCCACGCTGGACGGCATGGGCTACATCGATATCCGCGACCGCATCAAGGATGTGATCAAGACCGGTGGCGAGTGGATTTCCTCCCTCGACCTCGAAGACCTGATCAGCCGCCACCCCGCCGTGCGCGAAGTGGCCGTGGTCGGGGTGGCCGACCCGCAGTGGGGCGAGCGGCCGTTCGCCCTGCTGGTGGCGCGTGACGGCCAGGTCATCGATGCCAGGACGCTCAAGGATCACCTCAAGCCATTCGTCGAAGAAGGGCACATCAACAAGTGGGCAATTCCCAGCCAGATCGCCGTTGTTACTGAAATTCCCAAGACCAGTGTCGGCAAGCTCGACAAGAAGCGCATCCGCCAGGACATCGTCCAGTGGCAGGCCAGCAACAGCGCCTTCCTGTCGACCGTATGAGCCTGCGGCGGGTCGCGTGCGTCATAACGCGACCCGCACGCTAGAGCGGTTGGTGCCTTGCCAAACGAGAAAATTACGCCATGCTTGAGCGTTGCCAATGCCCAGCCTGGATAACGTCAGGATGAAATGGCGCCGCAGCGCGCAAATCACACTTTAGAGGGATCAAGCACCTGTGCCTGCTGGCTATAGTCGGGGCCAGGGGATTTTCAGGAATGGGGGAGGGCGACACGCGCAACACGTGTCGCTGCGGGTGCAAGCCCGCATACCGGTCGCTCGGGCCGTTCTTGAAAGGACTCACTGCCATAACAAAAAAGTACATGGAGTAGCGTCGATGACATCTGCAAACACGTTCTGGCGCCGGGCCAAGCTGCCTTTGGCCGTCAGCCTTGCTTCCACGCTCGCAAGTCCTGCTTTTGCGGTCAGTTTCAACATCGGTGAAATCGAGGGCCAGTTCGACTCGTCGCTTTCCGTCGGGGCCAGCTGGTCGACCGCCAACCCGAACAAGAACCTGATCGGCGTCAACAATGGCGGCAAGGGCCTGTCGCAAACCTCTGACGATGGCCACCTCAACTTCAAGAAGGGCGAAACCTTCTCGAAGATCTTCAAGGGCATCCATGACCTTGAGCTCAAGTACGGCGACACCGGCG
Organism: Pseudomonas sp. UBA6315; assembly: GCF_002438125.1. NCBI lineage: Bacteria > Pseudomonadati > Pseudomonadota > Gammaproteobacteria > Pseudomonadales > Pseudomonadaceae > Pseudomonas > Pseudomonas sp. UBA6315. Next base: position 13,218 of record NZ_DJTF01000133.1, on the reverse strand, counting down.
TGTTCGTGCGTGGCAAGTACTGGTACGACTTCGAGCTCAAGGATGAAAGCCGCCCGTTCAAGGACATCAGCGACTCCGGCCGCAAGGAAGGCGCCAAGTCCTCCGGCGCCCAGCTGCTCGACGCCTTCGTCTACCACAACTATTCCATCGGCGATCAGCCGGGTTCGGTGCGCCTGGGCAAGCAGGTGGTGAACTGGGGTGAAAGTACCTTCATCGGCGGCGGCATCAACTCGATCAACCCGATCGACGTGGCCGCCTTCCGCCGCCCCGGCGCCGAGATCAAGGAAGGCCTGATCCCGGTCAACATGTTCTACATCTCGCAGAGCCTCACCGACAACCTGTCGGCCGAAGCCTTCTACCAGATCGAATGGGACCAGACCGTCGTCGACAACTGCGGCACCTTCTTCTCCCAGCCCGACATCATCGCCGATGGCTGCACCGACAACCTGCGCGTGCTGAACAGCAGCCGTACCGTGCCGGCAGCGGCGCAGCAGTTCCTCGCCACGCGCGGCGTGAACATCAACGAAGAAGGCGTGATGGTGGCCCGTGGCGCCGACCGCGATGCCCGCGACAGCGGCCAGTTCGGCGTGGCCATGCGCTACATGTTCGAACCGCTGGACACCGAGTTCGGTGCCTACTTCATGAACTACCACAGCCGCGCGCCGATCTTCAGCGCCACCGGCGCCTCGCCATCGGTGTTCGCCGGCCTCAGCCAGCTGCCGCCGCAACTGCGGGCATTGGCGCCGCTGATCGTGGCCGGCAACTCGAAGTACTTCGTCGAGTACCCCGAGGATATCCGCCTGTATGGCCTGAGCTTCTCCACCACCTTGCCCACTGGCACCGCGTGGAGCGGTGAACTCAGCTACCGGCCGAACGCGCCGGTGCAGTTGAACACCACCGACATCCTGTTCGCCGGCGTGCGGCCGATTGGCGGGGCGCTGGCCAACGCATCGCTGCTCAACGGCACGCCAGGCCAGGACCTGCATGGCTATAACCGCAAGGAAATCACCCAGTTCCAGACCACCCTGACGCACTTCTTCGACCAGGTGATGGGCGCCAGCCGCATGACCGTGGTCGGTGAACTGGGCGTCACCCATGTCGGTGGCCTGGAGAACGCCCACGAAACCCGCTATGGCCGTGACCCGGTGTTCGGCCCCGGCCCGCTGCCCGCCACCGGCGGTGCCGATACCTGCCAGGCGCTCAATGCCAGCACCATCGCCGGTGCAGGCCCGGGAGCCTCGACCACCAACCTGAACCGCAAGTGCGAAAACGACGGCTACACCACCAGCACCTCCTGGGGTTACCGCGCGCGGGTCATCTGGGACTACAACGACGTGTTCGCCGGCATCAACCTCAAGCCGAACGTGGCCTGGTCGCATGACGTGTCCGGTTACTCGCCAGGCCCAGGCGGCAACTTCGAGGAAGGCCGCAAGGCGGTCAGCCTTGGCCTGGACGCGGAGTACCTGAATACCTACACCGCCAGCCTGTCGTACACCAACTTCTTCGACGGCAAGTACAGCACCGTGGATGATCGCGACTTCGTCGCCCTCAGCTTCGGCGTGAACTTCTAAGCACACAGATCCAGGACGACACGACATGAACAAGACCAGAAGTCTGCTGCAAGCCGGTGTGCTGGGCCTGTCCCTGCTGGCGACCGGCGTCATGGCTGCGGTTTCCGCTGATGAAGCGGCCAAGCTGGGCACTACCCTGACCCCGATGGGCGCGGAAAAGGCCGGTAACGCCGATGGCTCCATCGGCCCATGGCAGCCACTGTCCAAGACCGCGGGCAGCGTCGACGCCAAGGGCTTCCTTGCCGACCCTTATGGCAGCGAAAAACCGCTGTTCACCATCACCGCGCAGAACGTCGAGCAGTACAAGGACAAGCTGTCGCCGGGCCAGGTGGCGATGTTCAAACGCTACCCGGACACCTACAGGATCCCGGTGTACAAGACTCACCGTGGCGCCACCGTGCCTGACGACGTGTTCGCCGCCATCAAGAAGAACGCCACCAGCACCACCCTGGTCGAGGGCGGCAACGGCCTGAACAACTTCCAGACCGCCGTGCCGTTCCCGATCCCCAAAAGTGGCCTGGAGGTGATCTGGAACCACATCACCCGCTACCGTGGCGGCAGCGTCAGCCGTCTCGTGACCCAGGCAACGCCACAAAAGAACGGCGACTTCAACCCGGTGTACTTTTCCGACCAGTTCGTGTTCCGCGACAAGATGAAGGATTACGACCCGAACAACCCGGGCAACATCCTCTTCTACTTCAAGCAGGAGGTGACCGCGCCGGCGCGCCTGGCCGGTTCTGTGCTGCTGGTGTACGAGACCCTCGACCAGGTCAAGGAACCGCGCCAGGCGTGGCTCTACAACACCGGCCAGCGCCGGGTGCGCAAGGCGCCGCAGGTGTCTTACGACGGCCCGGGTACCGCTGCCGACGGCCTGCGTACCTCGGACAACCTGGACATGTTCAACGGTGCGCCCGACCGCTACGACTGGAAGCTCGAAGGCAAGAAGGAGCTGTACATCGCCTCCAACGCCTACAAGCTCGACGACCCGAAGCTCAAGTACACCGACATCATCAAGGCCGGCCACATCAACCAGGACCTGACCCGTTACGAGCTGCGCCGGGTATGGCATGTGGTCGCGACGCTCAAGCCGAGCCAGCGGCATATCTACGCCAAGCGTGACTTCTATATCGACGAGGACACCTGGCAAGCCGCGGTGATCGACCAGTATGACGGGCGCAACCAGCTGTGGCGCGTTTCCGAGGCGCATTCCCAGGACTACTACAACGTGCAGGTGCCGTGGTACACCCTGGAAGCCATCTATGACCTGCAATCGGGTCGTTACCTGGCCCTGGGCATGAAGAACGAAGAGAAGCGCTCCTACGACTTCGGCTTCAGTGCCAGCAAGGCCGACTTCCAGCCTGCCGCGCTGCGCCAGACCGGTATTCGTTGAAGCAGTAACCCCCTCCGTGTGATCTCCCAGAACGCCCCGGCTTGCCGGGGCGTTTCTGTTCTGCCTGGGCAATCACTGCGCTGAATACCCCGCCAAACCCTTGTGGCAGCCGCTGTCTATCAGCCATGTTGCGTTTTGTCGCAGTCTTTTCCTGGGTAATGGCGCCCATTGTCTTCAAATGCGCTGCGTTACCGGCTAGTCTCGCAACAATCCGTACCGCCGTTGTCTTCCAATCATAACGAGCCGGCCATGACAGATCTGTCCCGTACGCATGGATTCGCCAGCCAGGCCATGGGCCTGCTGGACGGGCGTTTCTTCCGGCCGCCTTTACCGGAAGGCCACGTCGCGCGTGCGCGCTTGTGCCAGCGCCTGCACGCGGGCCTCGCCGGGCGCCTGCTGCTGGTCAACGCCCCGGCGGGGTTCGGCAAAAGCTCCCTGGCCATCGAGTTCTGCGAGGCGTTGCCCGCCCACTGGCGCAGCCTGTGGCTCGGCCTGAGCCAGCGCGATGCCGACCCTGGCCGCTTCCTCGAGCGCCTGCTCGAAGGGCTGCAACAGTACTGCCCGGCCCTGGGCGGGCAGGCCATGGGCCTGCTGAAGATGCGCCAGCGCCATCAGCCCTTCGCCTTCGAGGAGTGGATCGACGGCCTGCTCGACGAGCTGGGACTCTACCTGCAGGCCGATACGCCCTTGCTGCTGGTACTGGACGACTATCACCTGGCCCAGGGGGCGGTACTCGACCGCTGCCTGCAGTTTTTCCTCAACCACCTGCCAAGCGGCCTGGTGTTGCTCATTACCAGCCGCCAGCGCCCGGACTGGCACCTGGCGCGGCTGCGCCTGTCGCGGCAACTGACCGAACTCAACGAACAGGACCTGCGCCTGACCGCCGATGAGGCGCTGGCCGTCATCGGCTGCCAGCCGACCGGGCTGCGCGGCCAGGCCCTGGACAACCTGATCCAGCGCAGCGACGGCTGGGTGGCCGGGCTGCGCTTCTGGCAACTGGCCGCCAGCGAAAGCGGCGACGAGCATGCCTTGCCCCAGGCGCTGCACGGGGGCGAGGGGCTGATTCGCGACTACCTGCTCGAAGAAGTCATCGACATCCTGCCGCAGGACGTGCAGGCCTTTCTGTTCGACACCGCGTGCCAGGAGCGTTTCTGCGCGGAACTCTGCGATGCCCTGCGCGAGCGCCATGACAGCGCCGTGATCCTGCGTTTCTTGCAGGCGCACCAGGTATTTCTGGTGCCGCTCGACGAGCACGGCCAGTGGTACCGTTATCACCACCTGTTCTCCGACCTGCTGCGCAGCCGCCAGTCCAGCGAGCCGCTGGCCCGCCTGCACCTGCGTGCCTGCCGCTGGTTCCAGGCCCAGGGCCTGCTCGACGAAGCCGTGGAGCAGGCTCTGCGCGCCGGCCATCTGGACGTTGCCGCCAACCTGGTGCAGAGCCTTTCGGAGGAGCAACTGCTGGCCGAGCAGAACGTCGGCATGCTGCTGCGCTGGAAGATGGACCTGCCCGACAGCCTGCTGATCAGCACCCCGCGGCTGATCGTGCTGTACAGCTGGGCCCTGGGCCTGGCTTGCCAGCTGGATGCTGCAGAAGAGCTGGCGAGCAACCTCAGCCGCTTCCTGCCCGCGCCTTCGGCCACGGCGCAGAAGTCGATGCTGGCGCAGTGGCTGGCATTGAGCGGGGTCATCGCCCGTGGCCGTGGTGATCGTCAGCGCACCCTGGCCTATTGCAGCGAAGCGCTGCAGAGCCTGCCGTGCAAGCGCTATGGGCAACGGCTGGTATGCCTGTCGACGCTGTCGAACCTGGCCATCGCCGATGCCGACTACTGGCGTGCGCGGGGCTGGAACCGCGAAGCGCTCGAGCTGGCGCAGCGGGTCGGCAACCCCTTGTTCGAGGCCCTGGCGCACTACGACCGCGCCCGCGTGCTGCATGCCCGGGGCGAGGTGCTGCGGGCACTGGAGGAGGTGAGCCAGGGGTTGCAGCGTCTGCAGGGGTTGCCGGCGCAGCGCCTGTATGCCGTGCGCGCGCGCTTGACCCTGTACGAAGGCTACCTGCTGGTATCGCGCCTGCAGCCGGCCCAGGGGCGTGCGCGCCTGCGGGCCGGGCTGGGCGAGGCGCGTGCCTGTCGCGACATCAGCGTGCTCATCGGCCACTGTGTGATCGCCGCGCTCGATGGCCGCGAGGGCCACTATGCCGAGGCGTTCGCCGAGCTGGCCGAGGCCGAGCGGCTGATGCACATCTGGGACGTGCCGCCGATTTTCTACCTGGCCATGATTACCCTGGTCAAATGCGAGCTGTGGCTGGCCCAGGGGCGTACCGACCTTGCCGAGTCGTGGTTGCTGCGCCTGGGGCAGACCTATGGCGGCGAGCATCCGGCGGCGGCGCCGGAGTTCCACCCCTTGCTGCCCTTGCACATCGAGTTGCAGCAGGCACTGCTCGAGCGGGTACAGGGGCGCAGCGACGAGGCCGAAGTACGCCTGTGTGCCCTGGTCGAGCGTGGCCAGGCCACGGGCGGCATGTTGCTGGCCTTGAGCGCGGCGTGCCAGTGGATGCTCCTGTTGCTGGCCGACGGGCGCGAGGGCGAGGCTGCCGGGCAACTGCCAATGGCCCTGGCAGCAGCCCGTGGCGGGGTGTTGCTGCCATTCCAGCGGCTGATAGAACTGCATCCGGCATGGCTGCGTGAGCAGCTGCTTGTACAGCCCGCTTGCCAGGTGCAGGCCAAGCTGCTGGCGCACCTGCCCGAGCTTGCCATGCCCGCCGCAGGTGCCGGCGAAGCGCTGAGCGGCCGTGAGCTGGCAGTGCTGGAGCTGATTGCCCAGGGCTGTTCCAACCAGCAGATCAGCGAGCGGTTGTTCATTTCCCTGCACACCGTCAAGACCCACGCCAGCCACATCAACAGCAAGCTGGGCGTGGAGCGTCGAACCCAGGCGGTGGCCCGGGCCAAGTCGCTGGGCCTGCTGGCCTGAGGCTATCGTTCAGCGTTGCGTGCAGTACCCTCATATTTCCCGACCAGCGGCCGATACAGGATTCGGCGGTATAGGCATCGCCGCACTCCCATCCTCCAACACAGGTCGAGTTGATGCTGCAGTACGGGCAAAAGAGCTTTCTGATCGTCGACGACTTCACCGACTTCCGCACCTCGACACGTTCCATGCTGCGCGAGCTGGGCGTGCGTGACGTGGACACTGCCGACAGCGGTGAGCAAGCGCTGCGCATGTGCGGGCAGAAGCGTTACGACTTCATTCTCCAGGACTTCCACCTGGGTGACGGCAAGAAGAACGGCCAGCAGGTGCTCGAGGACATGATCCTCGACAAGCTGATCAGCCATGAGTGCGTGTTCATCATGGTCACCGCCGAAAGCAGCCAGGCGATCGTGCTCAGCGCCCTCGAGCATGAGCCGGACGCCTACCTGACCAAGCCGTTCAACCGCGTCGGCCTGGCCCAGCGCCTGGACAAGCTGACCCAGCGCAAGACCTTGCTCAAGCCGATTCTCCAGGCCCTGGACCGCGGCCGCCCGGCCGAGGTGCTGGCGGCCTGTGCCGAGCTGTGCAAGAAAGACCCGCGTTTCGCGCCGCTGTGCTTGCGTTACCGGGCCGATGCCTTGCGTGCGCTGAACCGCTTCGAGGAGCTGGAGAAGTTTCTCAAGACCATCCTCGCCAGCCGCCCGCAGCCTTGGGTGTATGCCGCGCTGGGCAGCCTGATGCACAAGCGCGGCCAGCACGCCCAGGCCCAGGGGGTGTACGAGCAGGCGCTCAAAGCCTTCCCGATCATGCCCGGCCTGTACGACGGCATGGCCGATGTGCTGGTCGCCCAGGGCGACACCAAGCGTGCGCAGAACATGCTCGAAGAAGCGGTGCGCCTGTCGCCGCTGGCAGTACGCCGCCAGGCCACGCTGGGCAAGCTGGCGCTGGACAACGAAGATTTCGAGAGCGCTTCCAAGGCGTTTCGCCATGCGGTCAACCAGGGCCAGAGCTCGCGCTACAAGGACGCTGAAAGCAACCTTGGGCTGGTCCAGGCGCTGATGAACAAGAACGCCGGTTTCGGCCTCGACGCGCGTACCCGCGTCGAGATCAACACCGTGCTCAGCGAAGTGGCCAAGGACAACGCCGACGACCAGGGCCTGCAGGTGCGTGCGCGCTTGATGAAAGCCGCCAGCCTGCAGCAGGCCGGCGATGCCGAAACGGCCGCCAAGCTCACCGAGCAGGCCATTGCCCGGCTGGACAAGATGGACCAGTTCTTCTCGGTCGAGGCGGCCTTGACCGTGGCCAGGCAGTTGCAGTCACTGGGCCAGGAAAGCGCCGGCAGCACCATCCTCAAAGGCTGCGTGGAAACCTACGGCGACGACCCCAAGGTGATGCAGAGCGTGGCCAAGCTGACCGACGACCCGAGCGTGCTCGGCGCGGTCACCGAGGCGGTCGACCTCAACCGCCAGGGGGTGCGCAGCTACCAGGCCGGGCAGCTCAACGAAGCGTTGCAGATGTTCCGCAAGGCCCTGTCGCTTCAGCCGAAGAACATCAGCATCGCGCTCAACACCGCCCAGGCACTGCTGCGCATCGGCGGCGAAGCCACGCCGCCGGCCATCCTCCAGGAATGCCGCGCCTGCCTCACCAGCGTGGCCGGTATACCCGCCAGCGACAGCCGCTACGACCGCTATCGCAAATTGCACATCAAGGTGTTCGGCGCATGAGCCAGGACAATCAGGGGCTGGATTTTTCCACGGTGATCGCCTCCACCGTGCACGACCTGAAAAACTCGCTGTCAGCGCTGATCCAGTCCCACGACCAGTGGCTGGCGCGCCTGCCCGAAGAGCTGCGCGGCGGTACCGAGCAAGGCGTGATCGAGCACGAGTTCCGCCACCTCAACGGTATGCTGGTGCAGCTGCTGGGGCTGTACAAGCTGGGCGTCAACCAGCTGCCGATCTGCCCGGACTACCATGAGCTGGATGACTTCATCGAAGCTCAGTTGGCGGCCCACCAGCAAGTGCTGGAGCACAACGACATCCTCGCTACCTGGCGCATCGACAGCGACAACCCGCTGGGCTTCTTCGACCGCGAGCTGGTGGCCTCGGTGATCGCCAATGTGGTCACCAATGCCACGCGCTATGCCGGGCATGCGCTGTTGATCAGCATTGGCGAAGAAAACGATCACCTGGTCATCAGCGTCAACGACGACGGCCCCGGTTACCCGGCGCGCATGCTCGAGCGGCAGCAGGATTACGTGCAGGGCATCGAGGCGCAGGGCGGCAGCACCGGGCTTGGGCTGTACTTTGCGGCGCGCATCGCGGCGTTGCATGAACGTGACGGGGTGCGTGGGCGGATCGAGATTTCCAACGGCGGGACGCTTGGGGGTGGGTTGTTCAAGTTGTATTTGCCTTGAATGCCGAGTGAGCATTTGTAGGCCGTTTCCCAAGACTTCGTGTGGAAGCTCTTGCTGGTGAGATCCAGGCTTTTTTTGCTGGCAGGTGAGCGAAACTGTAGATACGCCGTTTCTACATTTCACTTGCAATCACTTGGAGGGTTTCTACTATGTATCTACCTTGGGAGATACTCATGCAGATCAAAATTCAGCAATGGGGCAACAGCGCCGCCATTCGCCTGCCGTCGACAGTGCTCAAACAGATGCGCCTCGGTGTCGGCTCTACCCTGAGCCTGGACACTGCAGGCGAAACGCTGGTGCTCAAACCCGTCAGGCCCAAACCCAAATACACCCTCGAAGAGCTGATGGCGCAATGTGACCTGAACGCGCCGGAGCCCGAGGACATGGCCGGCTGGAACGCCATGCCTCCATTGGGGCGTGAAGTGTGAGGCGGGGCGGGTTCGGCAGAGGCGATATCGTGCGTGTCAATCTCGACCCTACGCTAGGTCGCGAGCAGCAGGGCAGTGGGCGCCCGGCGTTGGTGATTTCGCCGGCTGCCTTCAATGCCTCGGGCCTTGCCGTGATCGTACCCATATCCCAAGGCGCGGACTTCGCCAGGCATGCCGGATTTGCCGTTACCCTCAGCGGCGCGGGCACGCAGACCCAAGGGGTGATGCTCTGCAACCAGCTTCGCACGGTCGACCTTGAAGCCCGAGGCGCCAAACGCATCGAGTCGGTTCCTGAGGGGGTGATCCTCGACGCGCTGGCTCGCATCCAAACGCTATTCGATTGATTTGACGCTCATGGAAAACACACCGCTAGCCCTCATCCGCGAAACCTTCCCCGTCGGCCCCCTGCAGTGCAACTGCACGCTGATCGGCGACCCGCTCACGCGCAAGGCCATCGTCGTCGACCCGGGCGGCGACCCGGAGAAGATTCTCGCCCGCCTGCAGGCCCACGGCCTGACCCTGGTGAGCATCATCCACACCCACGCGCACTTCGATCACTTCCTTGCGTCCGGCAAGCTCAAGGAACTCACCGGCGCCACCTTGCACCTGCACAAGGCTGACCAGGCGCTGTGGGACAACCTGGAAATACAATGCCAGATGTTCGGCGTGCCCTACACGCCAGTGCCGCCGCCAGACCGCTGGCTGGGTGACGACGAGGAACTGGCCTGTGGCTGCGGCGTCGCCTTGCACACGCCGGGGCACACCCCGGGGTCGATGAGCTTCTGGTTCGCCGACGCCAAGCTGCTGATCGCCGGCGACACCTTGTTCCGCCGGGGGATTGGCCGCACGGATTTGTGGGGTGGCGACCAACGGGCTATCGTTCGGTCGATCAAGGAGCGGCTGTATCGCCTGGATGAAGACGCGATCGTGGTCACCGGCCACGGCCCCGATACCCGCTTGGGTGACGAGATGCGCGAGAACCCGTTCGTGCGGGCATGAATCCGTATGAACATGTTTTTATGGAATTAATTCGCCTTCATGTGATCCAAGGCTGGCATCGATCCATCTGCGATCTGCCGCACAACTGAATTTTTGTAGGAGCTTGTCCATGTTCACCATGCGTCGTCTGATTATCGTCGCAACCGCTGCAGCCTTGATGACCGGCTGCGCGAGCCAGAACCCTTATGACAGCCAAGGTCAGGCACAAGGCGGCTCCACAGGGATGAGCAAGACCGCCAAGTACGGCGGCCTGGGCGCGCTGGCCGGCGCCATCGCCGGTGCTGCCATCGACCACAACAACCGCGGCAAGGGTGCACTGATCGGCGCCGCCGCAGTGGGCGCCGCGGCCGCAGGCTACGGCTACTACGCCGACAAGCAGGAAGCCGAGCTGCGCGCGCAGATGGCCAACACCGGCGTCGAAGTGCAGCGCCAGGGCGACCAGATCAAGCTGATCATGCCGGGCAACATCACCTTCGCCACCGACTCGGCGAACATCGCCCCAAGCTTCTACTCGCCGCTGAACAACCTGGCGAACTCGTTCAAGCAGTTCAACCAGAACACCATCGAAGTGGTTGGCTTCACCGACAGCACCGGCAGCCGCCAGCACAACATGGACCTGTCCCAGCGCCGTGCCCAGGCGGTCAGCAGCTACCTGACCTCGCAGGGTGTCGATGCTTCGCGCGTCTCGGTACGTGGCATGGGCCCGGACCAGCCGATCGCCAGCAACGCCGACGCCAACGGCCGGGCGCAGAACCGCCGCGTCGAGGTCAACTTGAAGCCGATCCCTGGCGCTCAGTACGACCAGCAAGGGCAGGTACAGCAGTACCCCTGACCGAACCAAATGGGGCCGCATCGCGGCCCCATTGCTTTTACTGCCGGGTGCTGGCCTGAATCGCAGTCAGGGCGATGGTATGCACGATATCGTCCACCTGCGCCCCTCTGGGCAAGTCGTTCACCGGCTTGCGCAAGCCTTGCAGCATCGGCCCCAGGCTGACCCCGTCGGTGCTGCGCTGCACCGCCTTGTGGGTGGTGTTGCCGGTATTCAGGTCGGGGAACACGAACACCGTCGCGCGCCCGGCCACTGGGCTTTGCGGCGCCAGCTGGCGGGCAATGTCCGGGTTGGCGGCAGCGTCGTACTGCAGCGGCCCGTCGATCAGCAGGCCCTGGTCCGTGGTTTGCGCCAGGCGCGTCGCTTCGCGCACCTTCTCCACCTCCTCGTCGCTTGCCGAGTCGCTTGAGTAACTGATCATCGCCACCCGCGGCGCAATGCCGAAGGCCAGTGCCGATTCGGCGCTCTGTCGGGCGATTTCCGCCAGCTCGTCGGCACTGGGATGCGGGTTCATCACGCAGTCGCCGTACACCAGCACCTGCTCGGGGAACAGCATGAAGTACACCGACGACACCAGGCTGGCGCCAGGTGCGGTCTTGATCAGCTGCAGGGCAGGGCGGATGGTATTGGCGGTGGAGTGCACCAGGCCCGAGACCAGCCCGTCGACCTCATCCAGTGCCAGCATCATGGTGCCGATCACCACCGGGTCCTCAAGCTGCTGTTCGGCCATGGGCGCGTTGAGGTTCTTGCTCTTGCGCAACTCGACCATCGGCTCCACGTAGCGCCCGCGAATCAGCTCCGGGTCGAGCACCTCAAGGTCGGCCGGCAGGGTGATGCCCTGGGCCCGGGCCACCGCCTCGACTTCCTCGGGCTTGGCCAGCAGCACGCAGCGGGCGATGCCGCGCGCCTGGCAGATCGCCGCAGCCTGCACCAGCAAAGGCTCGGCCCCTTCGGGCAGGACGATGCGCTTGTTAGCCTGCTGGGCGCGCTGGATCAACTGATAGCGGAACACCGCCGGCGACAGGCGCAGCTCGCGCGGGGTGCCGCAACGCTGATGCAGCCAGGCGGCATCGAGGTGGCTGGCGACGAAATCGGTGATGAATTCGGCGCGCTCGCGGTCATCCACCGGAATTTCCCGGTTCAGCGAATTGAGCTGGTTGGCGGTGTCGTAAGAGCCGGTGCTGACCGACAAGATCGGCAGCCCCGCCTGCAGGGCGCCACGGCACAAACCCAGAATGCGCGCATCGGGCTTGCTGTCGCTGGTCAGCAGCAGGCCGGCCAGCGGCACGCCGTTGATCGCCGCCAGGCTCACGGCGAGGATGATGTCGTCGCGGTCGCCCGGGGTGACCACCAGGGTGCCTGGGGTGAGCAGCGGCACGGTATTGGCCACGGTGCGTGCGCAGATGATGATCTTGTTCATGCGGCGCTGCTCGTAGTCGCCGGCATTGAGCACCTGGGCACCGAGCAGTTCGGCCACATCGCGGGTGCGCGGGGCGTTCAGCTCGGGCTGGTAGGGGATGCAGCCGAGCAGGCGGAAGTCGTTGCCGCGCAGCAGCGGCGAATGCTCGCGCAGGCGCGTGGCGAAGTCGGCCATGCTTTCGTCGGTGCGCACCTTGTTGAGGATCACGCCGAGCACTTTCGGGTCACGCGGGCCACCGAACAGCTGGGCCTGCAGCTCGACGCGCCCGGACAGCTCGCTGAGCACTTCGTTTTCCGGCGCCGACACCAGGATCACCTCGGCATCCAGGCTCTTGGCCAGGTGCAGGTTGACCCGCGCCGCGTAGCTGGCATGGCGCGTGGGCACCATGCCTTCGACCACCACCACGTCGTTGCCGACGCAGGCTTGCTGGTAGAGGCGGATGATCGCTTCGAGCAGTTCGTCGAGCTGGCCATCGCCGAGCATGCGCTCGACCTGGGCCAGGCTCAGGGGCATGGGCGGCTTGATGCCGTGGGTGCGGGCGACCAGCTCGGTGGAGCGCTCCGGGCCGGTGTCGCCAGGGTGCGGCTGGGCGATCGGCTTGAAGAAGCCGACCTTCAGCCCGGCGCGCTCCAGGGTGCGCACCAGGCCCAGGCTGATGGAAGTCAGGCCGACACCAAAGTCGGTCGGCGCGATGAAAAATGTCTGCATGTGCTTCTCGAAATAAGCGTTGCAAGGAATCAACGGCCAAGGGTAGCGCTATCGGCCCCCTGTGCACACCAGCCACAGGCGAAAGTCTGGCCGATGCGCTGCGCGCGTTGCGCCGGGTCGAGCACCCATGGGCGTGCCTGCCACGGCGGCTGGTGGCGCAGGTGCTGGGTGTGGCCGCAGGACAGCTCGACCACCCAGTGGCCCTCTTGGTCCTGGTGGAAGCCGGTGATCCGACTGGTGGGTCGCCCCTCGTCCGAGGTGCGTTCGCAATCAGGCGATGCCTTGGTTACACTTGTGCGTTCTACATTCTTATGCAAAAGGTCTTACCCCATGCTGATCGCCGCCAACAAGGCTGTCTCCATCGACTATACCCTGACCAACGACGCCGGGGAGGTGATTGACAGCTCCTCCGGCGGTGCGCCGCTGGTATACCTGCACGGTGCCGCCAACATCATCCCGGGCCTGGAAAAGGCGCTGGAAGGCAAGCAAGCCGGTG
>NZ_DJTF01000018.1:0-23144 GCF_002438125.1 Pseudomonas sp. UBA6315 | reverse complement strand
AGGTCTGGCCGCGGCCCCACACCTCCTGCACCGAGCTGAACTGCCCGGCACGCGGGTCGCTGATGCGGTCGTTGGACAGGTTGCGCCCGCTGCGCTCGGTGATCGCCAGCTTGAACTCGGCATCGTGCCACCCGAGGATCTTCTGCAGGTCCAGGTGCGCGCCGAGGGCGAACTGGTCGCTGTAGCGGGCGGTCTTGTCGTCGTTGTAGCCGCCATTGAGGTTGCCGGCCACTTCTCCTACATAGTCGAGGGTGAAGTCGTAGCCCTTTTCCAGCAGTTCGGTGCGAGTGCCGCCCCAGTCGCCGGTCATCCATTTCGACTCGCTGGAAAAGGCCTCGGCCGCCTGCACGCCGCTGCTGCCGACCGCAGCGAGCAACGCCAACGAGCCCAAGGTCCTGATGCGATTGCGCTGTTCCATCCCTTTGCGTCCTCTTTTTTCTTATTGATGGTGTAGACGATTCAACGGCTCTTGAAGTGAGCCACGTTGTCCTTCACTGCCGCGTTGCCATTGCCCAGGCCCAGGCGTTCGCCGCTGGCGGCGTCGAACAGCAGCACCCGCGCCGGGTCGAACTGCAGGTGCAGGCTGTCACCGACCCGGCACGCCACATCCGGCGCCAGGCGGCAGCAGACCTTGGTCTGGTTGAGGGTGACGAACACCAGCAAGTCCGGCCCGGTGGGCTCGGTAACCTGCACCTCGGCGCGAATGCCCGGCAGGCCATTGCCCTCCCCCGTGCCCAAGGTGATCTGCTCCGGGCGGATGCCGAGGATGATTTCCCGGCCCTCCAGCCCGTCGCCGGCCACCCCCAGCGGCAGCTCGCAACGGGCCTGGCCGCTGTCGAGCAGGGCCAGCAGGCGCCCGTCCTGCTTGCTCAGGCGCACTGGAATGAAGTTCATCGGCGGCGAGCCGATGAAGCTTGCGACGAACTGGTTGGCCGGGTCGTTGTAGATCTGCTGCGGCGTGCCGAACTGCTGGATGATGCCGTCCTTCATCACCGCCACCTTGTCGCCCAGGGTCATCGCCTCGATCTGGTCGTGGGTGACGTACACCGTGGTGGTCTTCAGGCGCTGATGCATCAGCTTCATTTCGGTGCGCATCTCGACCCGCAATTTGGCGTCGAGGTTCGACAGCGGTTCGTCGAACAGGTAGATCTTCGGCCGCCGCGCCAGCGCCCGGCCCATGGCCACCCGCTGCTGCTGGCCACCGGAAAGCTGCGCCGGCTTGCGCGCCAGCAGGTGCTCGATCTGCAGCAGCTTGGCCACCCGCGCCACTTCCTCGTCGATCGCCGCCTGCGGCAGTTTGCGGATCTTCAGGCCGAACTCGATGTTCTCGCGCACGCTCATGGTCGGGTACAGCGCGTAGGACTGGAACACCATGGCGATGTCGCGATCCTTGGGGCTCATGCCGCTGACGTCCTGCTCGTCGATCAGGATCGCGCCGCCGCTGATGTTCTCAAGCCCGGCGATGCAGTTCATCAGGGTCGATTTGCCGCAGCCCGACGGGCCGACCAGGATCAGGAACTCGCCATCCTTGATCGACAGCTGGATGTCCTTGAGGGTGTCCGGCAGGCCGCTGCCGTAAGTCTTGTTCACATTGCGAAGTTCAAGCGTTGCCATGTCTTACCCCTTGACGGCGCCGGCGGTGAGGCCGCGCACGAAATACTTGCCTGCCACCACGTAGACCAGCAGGGTTGGCAGGCCGGCGATCATCGCCGCCGCCATGTCGACGTTGTATTCCTTGGCCCCGGTGCTGGTGTTGACCAGGTTGTTCAGGGCCACGGTGATCGGTTGCGAGTCGCCACTGGAAAACACCACGCCGAACAGGAAGTCGTTCCAGATCTGGGTGAACTGCCAGATCAGGCAGACCATGATGATCGGGGTCGACATCGGCAGGATGATGCGCCGGAAGATGGTGAAGAACCCGGCGCCATCCAGGCGCGCCGCCTTGACCAGCGCCTCGGGCACGCTGACGTAGAAGTTGCGAAAGAACAGCGTGGTGAATGCCAGGCCGTAGACCACGTGCACCAGCACCAGGCCTTCGGTGGTGCTGGCCAGGCCCAGCTTGCCGAGGGTGAACGAGGCCGGCAGCAGCACGGTCTGGAACGGCAGGAAGCAGCCAAACAGCAGCAGCCCGAAGAACAGCTGCGAACCGCGAAAACGCCACATCGACAGCACATAGCCGTTCAACGCGCCGATGGCGGTGGAAATCAGCACCGCCGGCACGGTGATCATGATCGAGTTCCAGAAGTAGCCGCTGACCGTGTCCCAGGCCTTGGCCCAGCCGATGCCGGTGAACACCGCCGGCCAGCTCAGAAGGTTGCCGCTGCTGATGTCTTCCGGGGTCTTGAAGCTGGTCAGCAGCATCACCACCAGCGGCACCAGGTACAGCAGCACCGCCGCCAGCAGCACGGCGTAGATGGCGATGCGGCTCAGGCTGATTCTTGCAGCAGGGCTATGCATGGCGTTTGCTCCGCAGCTCCGAGTACAGGTAAGGCACGAGGATCGCCAGGATCGCCCCGAGCATGAGGATGGCGCTGGCCGAGCCCATGCCCATCTGGCCGCGGCTGAAGGTGAACGAGTACATGAACATCGCCGGCAGGTCGGAGGAGTACCCCGGGCCCCCTGCGGTCATCGCCGCCACCAGGTCGAAACTCTTGATGGCGATGTGCGAGAGGATCATCAGCGAACTGAAGAACACCGGCCGCAGGCTGGGCAGCACCACCTTCCAGTAGATGCGCGGCAGGCTTGCGCCGTCGATCTGCGCGGCGCGGATGATCGACGGGTCGACCCCGCGCAGGCCGGCGAGGAACATCGCCATGATGAAGCCCGAGGCCTGCCACACGGCCGCGATCACCAGGCAGTACACCACCCGGTCGGGGTCGATCAGCCAGTCCAGGCGAAAGCCCTCCCAGCCCCAGTCGCGCAACAGCTTGTCCAGGCCCATGCCGGGGTTGAGCAGCCACTTCCAGGCGGTACCGGTGACGATCATCGACAGCGCCATGGGGTAGAGGTAGATCGTGCGGATGAAGCCTTCGCGGCGGATGCGCTGGTCGAGCAGCACCGCCAGCAGCACGCCGATGGCCAGGCTGATGGCGATGAACAGGCCGCCGAACAGCAGCAGGTTCTTGCTCGCCACCCACCAGCGGTCGTTGTCGAACAGCCGGGCGTATTGCGCCAGGCCCGCCCATTTGTAGGTGGGCAGGAAGGTCGAGGTGGTGAAGGAGAGGACAAAGGTCCACAGGATGTAGCCGTAGAAGCCCACCAGGACGATGAACATGCTCGGCGCCAGCACCAGTTTCGGTAGCCAGCGCTGCAGCGCGTCCAGGGGGGAGGCCCGCAGGCGGGCGGTAGCTGTGGTCATGGGTCACCTTGCTCAGAAAACCAAGGACTGTGGGAGCGGGCTTGCCCCGCGAACACCGGCACAGCCGGTGCCAGGCAACGCGGTGCCTGCTTCGCGGGACAAGCCCGCTCCCACAAAGGGAGGCGCAGCCTCTGAAGCGCCTACTTGGCCGCCTTGACCGCCGCCGCCAGCTGCTTGGCCGCCTCGGCCGGGTCGGCCTTGGGGTCGTTGATGTAGTTGGTCACCACATCGAAGAACGCGCCCTGCACGGCCAGCGTGGTGGCCATGTTGTGCGCCATGCTCGGCTGCAGGCCGCCATTCTTGGCATCGGCCAGGAAGTCCTTGGCGGAGGTCTGGGCGCAGGCGTCGAAACCGTACTTGCCCATGTCGGCGAGCATGTCGTTGCGCACCGGGATCGAGCCCTTGTTGATGCTGAAGACTTTCTGGAAGTCCTGGCCCATCACCTTGCGCGCGATGTCCTGCTGGCCCGCTGCAGTGCCCTTGTCGTTCTGCTTGAACACCACCAGCGAGTCGATGTTGTAGAGAAAGGCCTGATCGGTACCGGGGAAGGCCACGCACTGGTAGTCCTTGCCGGCGTCCTTCTTGGCCAGGGTCCACTCGCTCTTGGCCCAGTCGCCCATGATCTGCATGCCGGCCTTGCCGTTGATGACCTTGGCCGCTTCCAGGTTCCAGTCCTGACCCTTGCCGTCCGGGTCCATGTAGGTGGCGACCTTCTTCAGCTCGGTCAACGACTTGACCATCTGCGGCCCCTTGAGCGTCGCGTCGTCGAGCTCGACCAGGGCTTTCTTGTAGCCGTCCACACCCATCACCGACAGCACCACGCTTTCGAACACGGTGCTGTCCTGCCAGGGCTGGCCACCGTGGGCGAGCGGGATGAAACCGGCGGCCTTGAGCTTGTCGGCGGCGGCATAGAATTCGTCGAGGGTGGTCGGCGCCTTGTCGATGCCGGCCTTCTTGAACACTTCAGGGTTGATCCACAGCCAGTTGATGCGGTGGATGTTCACCGGCACGGCGACGTAGTCACCCTCGTACTTCACGGTGTCGGCGACCTTCTTGTCGAGCAGCGTGTCCCACTTTTCTTCTTTGGCCACATCCTTGAGCACATCGGTATCGAGCAGGCCGGTGGCCGCCCAGTCCTGAATGTCCGGGCCCTTGATCTGCGCCACGCCCGGCGGGTTGCCGGCCACTGCGCGGCTCTTGAGCACGGTCATCGCGGTGGCGCCGCCGCCACCGGCGACCGCGCCATCCTTCCAGGTGAAGCCATCGCCCTCGACCTGCTTCTTCAGCACATCGACGGCGGCCTTTTCACCGCCGGAGGTCCACCAGTGCACCACCTCGACGCTGCCTTTGGAGTCGGCAGCCAGGGCACTGAGCGGGAAGACGGAGGCAAGGGAGATCGCGGCAGCGAGACGGAGCGTGGAATTCATCGGAGTACCTTTCTTGTTGTTATGCGGGCAAGTCTTTCGCTTGCATGGCATGGAGTCTAAACAGGGTGCTCGCAGCGTCTGGTAACGAAGCGATGCGTGAATGTCATCGTCTGGTTACATTGCGCGCCAAGGCCGAAGCCAGGCTGGGCGCCAGCGCCACACCGGGCAGCAGCACGGCCTGGTAGGCATGGTAGAGGTCCGGTTTGCCGGCCCAAAGGGTGGCGGCGGGCTGGTTTGTTGGGTCGAGCTGGTGATGCCAGCTGCCGGCGCTGCGGTCGATGAAGTGGCGATCGATGAACTGCCAGAAGCGCTGGTACCAGAGTGCGTAGGGTTGCTCGCCAGTGCGCCGCAGCAGGGCTGCAGCCGCAGCGCAGGCTTCGGCATGCACCCAGTGCAGGCGCTCGCGCACCAGTGGCTGATTGTCCCAGCCGAGGGTGTAGACCAGGCCTTGCCCGCCATCGACGTTCCACGCCAGCCGGCACGCGCTGTCGAACAGGCCGCGGGCACTGCTCAGCAGCCACTGCGGCGAAGGCAGCCCGGCCTGGTGCCGCGCCGCTTCCAGGTGCAGCAATAGGCGCGCCCATTCGAAGGCGTGGCCTGGGGTGGTGCCATAGGGGCGGAAGGGGTCGGCCGGGCGGTCGCGGTTGTAGTCGGGCAAGGGTTGCCAGTGCGCGTCGAAATGCTCGATGACGCGGTAATCGTTGTCGGCGGCGTGGCGCTGGATGATCCGCTCGGCGATGCGCAGGGCGCGCTCCAGCCAGCGGCTGTCGCCAGTGACATCGGCCAGGGCCAGGAACGCCTCGGTGGCGTGCATGTTGCTGTTGGCGCCGCGGTAGGCCTCGGGCTGTTGCCAGTCAGCCGCGAACGACTCGCGCAACGCGCCCTCCTCTTCGCTCCAGAAATGCGCCTCGATGACCCGGATCGCATCCGCCAGCAAGCCTTGCGCGCCATCGGCGCGGGCGACCACGGCGGAGCTGGCGGCCAGGGCGACGAAAGCGTGCAGGTAGGCCGCTTTGCGCGGGTCGCCCGCCCCGAACGGGGTGGCGAACCAGCCGCCGTGGCGGGCATCGTGCAGCGGCCCATGCAAGGCCGCCACGCCGTGTTCCACCAGGGCCAGGCAAGCGGGCTCGCCGCGCAGGTGGGCCAGGGCGAAGCTGTGGGTCATGCGGCTGGTGATGAGGGTTTGCGCAGTGGCCGCCGCTGGCAGCTCGCCGTGGGAGCCGAGGGCGGCAAAACCCAGGGGTACCCGCGAGCCTTTGGCGAATGCCAGCAAGCGCTGGCATTCAGCCTGGAGCCAGGGCTCGGTGGGGAAATCCAGGGGGACCATGTACGGCTTCATCCATGCCAGAGGTGTGCAAAGTCTAGCCAGCCGTCCTGGCGGGAATGTCACGAAGGCGGCTGGCTGTGTCACCGAGTGGTGACATTCGTGACCCTATCGCCGGCAAGCCGGCTCCCACAGAGTGCGGGCTGTTTGTGGGAACCGGCTTGCCGGCGATGGGGCCAGCAGCTTCAATCGACCCCTCGCGGCAGGAACAAGGTCACCCGCAACCCACCCTCGCGCAAGTTCAGCAAGCTCACCTCGCCGCCATGGCTGTGGGCGATGTTGCGCGCGATGCCCAGGCCCAGCCCGTACCCCTGCTGCTGCCCGGCCAGCCGAAAGTGCGGCTCGAATACCTGCTCCAGGCGCTGCTGCGGCACCCCCGGCCCCTGGTCATCGACCTGCAGCACGAAGGCGTCGGCGCTGTCGATGATGCGCAGGCGGGCGCGCTCGCCATACTTGATGGCGTTGTCGATCAGGTTGCCGATGCAGCGCCGCACCGCCAGCGGCTTGCCCGGATACGGCGTCAGGGCCTTGCCCTCGACCGTGATGCGGCCGTCGCCCAGGTAAGGCTCGGCGAGGATGTCCAGCACCTGGTTGAGGTCGATCGGCTCGATGTTCTCGTGGATGTCGGTGTCCTTCACGCATTGCAGCGCGCCTTTGACCAGCAGCTCCAGCTCGTCCAGGTCCTGGCTGAACTTGGCCTGCAGGCGTTCGTCCTCCAGCAGCTCCACGCGCAGCCGCAAGCGCGTGATCGGCGTGCGCAGGTCATGGGAAATCGCGCTGAACAGTTGCGAGCGTTCGGTGAGGTAGCGGCTGATGCGCTCGCGCATGCTGTTGAAGGCACGCGCTACCTCGACCACCTCGCTGCCGCCGCCTTCGGCCACCGGCGCCACCTCGGCGCCCAGCGACAGCTCCCGGGCTGCCCGGGCCAGGCGCTTGAGCGGCCAGCTCTGCCAATGCACCAGCAGGCCGATGAACAGCAGCAGCAAGGCGGTGGTCAGCACGATGAAACCGAGCTGCTGGCGCGGCAGGCGCTCGGCCTCGAGGCTGGTATAGGGCGCGGGCAGCAACGAGGCGATGTACAGCCACTCGCCCTCGCCCAGGCGGATCTGGGTGACCAGCACCGGCGGGTTGAGCGGCTCCAGGGTCAGCGAATAGTGCGCCCAGGAGCGCGGCAATTCGTCGAGCTTCAGGCCGCTGTTGAAGATGCGCAGGTCATCGGGGGCGACGAACTCCACCGAGATGTCCATCTGCGCGCCCAGGCGCTCGCGCAGCACCTGCTCGAACACCTCGATGACCGCCTGCTTGCGTGGCGTGATGGGCAATACCGGCATGTCCAGCGGCTTGTCGTTGAGCGAGACGAAAAAGCGCGTGCCGCCCATGCTGCGCAGCTGGTCCAGGACCATGGGCCGATACGCCACCGGCAAGGAGCGGAAGTAACTGACGCTGGCACTCATGGAATGGGCCAGGCTGCTGGCGCTGGCGCGCAAGCCCTGCAACTGGCTGGCGCGCAATTGGGAAACCCAGATCACGCTGGACAGGCCCTGGGCCAGCAACACCACCAGCAGGGTCAGCAGCAGCATGCGCCCCAGCAGCGAGCGTGGCAGCAGGCGCCAGCGCCGCTCAGCTCGCGCAGCAGACATGCGCCGCCAGGAGGTAGCCACTGCCGCGCACGGTGCGGATCAGCCGAGGGGGTTTGGCGGTATCACGCAGGCGTTGGCGCAGGCGGCTGACCGCCATGTCGACGATGCGGTCCAGCGGCATCGGCTCGCGACCTCGGGTGGCGTTGCCGATGGTGTCGCGGTCGAGGATCTGCTGCGGGTGGTCGAGAAACAGCTTGAGCAGGGCGAAGTCGGCGCCCGAAAGGATCACCTCTTCACCATCACGGTGGAACAGGCGGTGACTGACCGTGTCCAGGCGCCAGTCGTCGAAGGCCAGCACGGCGCTGGCCGGCGCGGCCTGGCCGAACTCTGCGCGGCGCAGCAGGGCCTTGATCCGCGCCTGCAGTTCGCGGGGGCTGAACGGTTTGCCCAGGTAGTCGTCGGCGCCCAGTTCCAGGCCGATGACGCGGTCGGCTTCGTCGGAGCTGGCCGTCAGCATGATGATCGGCACCCGCGACTGGCGCGGGTGCTGGCGCACCCAGCGGCACAGGCTGAAGCCATCTTCATCGGGCAGCATCACATCGAGGATGACCAGGTCGCACGGGGTGCTTTCCAGCGCCCGGCGAAAGCCCTGGCCGTCGGCTTCGGCATGCACCTGCAGGCCGCAGCGGCTCAAGTAGGTTTGCAGCAGCTCGCGAATTTCCTGGTCGTCGTCGACCATCAGGATCGATTTACCGGCAGTGCTCAAGGTGTCCCGCCCCTTTTGTTGTTGTCACAGGTCTTGGTTGCCTGCTAGCGGGCCGCTGCGCGCCCCAATCGCCGGCAAGCCGGCTCCCACAGAAACCTCCCCCACTGGGGTCACACAATACCTGTGGGAGCTGGCTTGCCAGCGATTGGGCTGCACAGCAGCCCCATTCTCAAATCAATGATCCAACGCCTGCTGCAAAGCCACCCCAGCGCCCAGCAACCCGGAAAACTCCGCCGTCACCAGCCACACCGGCACGCCGGCAAAGTAGCCACTCATGCAGCCCTTGTCGGCAAAGCTTGCAGCAAAGCCACTGCGCAGGAACAGTTCGGCAAAGCGCGGAATCACCCCGCCAACAATATAGACCCCACCCCGCGCCCCCAGCGTCAGCACATTGTTGCCGGCCACCCGGCCGAGGAAGCGGCAGAACTGCTCGACCACCGCCAACGCCCGTGGCTCGCCGTTCAAGGCCGCATCGGTAATCTGCGCCGGGGTCTTGTGCCGCGGGGTATCACCGTCCAGCGCACACAGGGCCTGGTACAGGCGCACCAGGCCGCCGCCGCTGAGCACCGTCTCGGCGCTGACATGCCCGATCTGCTGGTGAATCTGCTGATGGATCGCCGCCTCGCGGGCATTGCCCACCGGCAGGTCGACATGCCCGCCCTCGCCCGGCAAGGCCTGCCAGCGCTGCTCGCCCAGGCGCAGCAGGCTGCCGACGCCAAGCCCGGTGCCCGGGCCGATCACCAGCGCCGGCCGCACGGGGTCGGCCTGGCCGGGGCACACTTCGCGAAATTCGCCCGGCTGCAGGCGGGTCATGCCCAGGGCCATGGCCGAGAAATCGTTGATCAGCAGCAGCTGCTCGACCTGCAAGGTCTTGCAGAAGGCGCTGCGGCTCAGCCGCCAGTGGCTGTTGGTAAAGCGAAATTCATCGCCATCTACTGGCCCGGCGACCGCCAGGCACACCGCCGACAAGCCACCGCGGGCGATGCCCTGGTCATCCAGATAAGCTTCGATGGCCTGCTCGGGGCTGGTGTAGTCCGCCGTGGCGAATACCTTCACCTCATGCAGCTGGTTGCCACGCCACAAGGCAAAACGGGCGTTGGTGCCACCGATGTCGCCAACCAGCAAGTCCTTCATTTGAGGTTCTCCAGGGCCGAGGTGAAGGCGCTGGCACCCTGCTCTGCCGGGCTGAACGCCATGCGCATGAAGCCGAACAGCTCGCGGCCACAACCCAGGTCGTTGCCCTGGGGCGGTGCCGGCAGGTCGCGGCTGGCCAGCTCATCGGCCGAGACCATCACCTGCAGCGTACCTTCGACACCATCGACGCGCACGATATCGCCGTCGCGCACCCGCGCCAGCGGGCCACCGTCGAAGGCTTCGGGGCACACGTGGATGGCTGCCGGGATCTTGCCCGAGGCGCCAGACATGCGCCCGTCGGTCACCAGAGCCACCTTGTAGCCGCGGTCCTGCAGCACGCCGAGGAATGGCGTCAGCTTGTGCAGCTCGGGCATGCCGTTGCAACGCGGCCCCTGGAAGCGCACCACGGCAACGAAGTCGCGCTCAAGCTCGCCGGCCTTGAACGCATCGGCCAGCGATTGCTGGTCGTGGAAGATGCGCGCCGGCGCTTGCACCACCTGGTGCTCGGCGGCCACGGCAGACACTTTCATCACGCCACGGCCGAGGTTGCCTTCCATCACCCGCAGGCCGCCTTCGGCCGAGAACGGCCGCGACACCGGACGCAGGATGCTCTCGTCCAGGCTCTGCAGCGGGCCTTCGCGCCACACCAGCTTGCCGTTGTCGAGGAACGGCTCCTGGGTGTAGCGGCGCAGGCCGTGGCCGGCCACGGTGTTGACGTTTTCGTGCAGCAGCCCGGCATCGAGCAGCTCGCGGATCAGGAAGGCCATGCCGCCTGCCGCCTGGAAGTGGTTGATGTCGGCCTTGCCGTTGGGGTAGACGTGGGACAGCGTCGGCACCACCTCGGAGAGGTCGGCCATGTCCTGCCAGGTGAGCTGGATGCCAGCGGCCTGGGCAATCGCCGGGATGTGCAGGGTGTGGTTGGTCGAGCCGCCGGTGGCGTGCAAGGCCACGATCGAGTTGACCAGCGCCTTCTCGTCGACGATCTCGCCCAGGGGCATGAAGCTGCCGCTGGCCTTGGTCAGGCGCGTGACCTGCTGCGCGGCCTCGGCGGTGAGGGCATCGCGCAAGGGGGTATACGGGTTGACGAACGAGGCGCCGGGCAAGTGCAGGCCCATCACTTCCATCACCAGCTGGTTGGTGTTGGCAGTGCCATAGAAAGTGCAGGTGCCGGGGCTGTGGTAGGACTTCATCTCCGACTCCAGCAGCTCCTCGCGGCTGGCCTTGCCCTCGGCATAGCGCTGGCGCACATCGGCCTTCTGCTTGTTGGAGATGCCCGACACCATCGGCCCGCCGGGCACGAAGATGGTCGGCAGGTGGCCGAAGCGCAGGGCGCCCATCATCAGCCCGGGGACGATCTTGTCGCAGATGCCGAGCATCAGCGCGGCATCGAACATGTTGTGCGACAGCGCCACGGCGGTGGACATGGCGATCACTTCGCGGCTGGCGATGGCCAGCTCCATGCCGGGCTCGCCCTGGGTCACGCCATCGCACATGGCCGGCACGCCGCCGGCGAACTGGCCGACCGAGCCGACCTCGCGCAGCGCCTGTTTGATCTGTTCGGGGAAGTGCAGGTAGGGCTGGTGGGCCGAGAGCATGTCGTTGTAGGCCGAGACGATGGCCACGTTGGCCGCGTTCATCAGCCGCAGGCTCTGCTTGTCGTCGGCGCCACACCCGGCCACGCCGTGGGCGAAGTTGGCGCATTGCAGGCTGGCCCGCATGGGTCCGTCACTGGCCGCGCCGCGAATCAGCTGCAGGTAGCGTTCACGGGTGGCACGGCTGCGTTCGATCAGCCGCTGGGTGACCTCAAGGATGCGCGGGTGCATGTACTGGACTCCAGGCTAACGATTAGGGCGGCTTAGCGGGCATTTCCCCTCCAAACGATTGCGACCTAGGCTCAAGGTAAAGGGCCTGGTGCATCGACGGAGGCGGCTCACCCGACCGCTCGTTGTATATTTAAACAAAATACTGCCAGCAAAAAGGCTTGTTTTCTATCGCTCAGTGAATAATCTTGTAATTCCAACAACAAAACCGTTTCAGTGAAGCTACTTTGTGCCACAGGTTTCACTCCGACTGCCAGAGGTACTGCCATGACCCTACGCATCGCCATCAACGGATTCGGCCGCATCGGGCGCAACATCCTGCGCGCACTGTATACCCAAGGCTACCGCCAGGACCTGCAGGTCGTCGCCATCAATGACCTGGGCGACAGCGCGATGAACGCCCACCTGCTCAAGTTCGACAGCGTGCACGGCATTTTCGCTGCATCGGTCGAGGCCGATCATGAAAGCCTGACGGTGA
This sequence comes from Pseudomonas sp. UBA6315, assembly GCF_002438125.1. NCBI lineage: Bacteria > Pseudomonadati > Pseudomonadota > Gammaproteobacteria > Pseudomonadales > Pseudomonadaceae > Pseudomonas > Pseudomonas sp. UBA6315. The sequence goes on along the minus strand of NZ_DJTF01000018.1, from coordinate 11,257 downwards.
ACGGCGATCGCATTGCCGTCAGCGCCATCCGCAACCCGGCCGAACTGCCCTGGAAGGCCGAGGCGATCGATGTGGTGTTCGAATGCACCGGCTTGTTCACCGACCGCGCCAAGGCGGCCGCGCACCTGGCTGCGGGGGCTGGCAAGGTGATCGTCTCGGCGCCGGCCAAGGGCGCCGACGCCACGGTGGTGTATGGGGTCAACCATGACGTGCTGCGTGCTTCGCACCAGGTCATCTCCAGCGCCTCCTGCACCACCAACTGCCTGGCACCGATCGCCCAGGTGCTGCACCGCGAGTTCGGCATCGAGCAAGGGCTGATGACCACCATCCATGCCTACACCAACGACCAGGTGCTGACCGACGTCTACCACAGCGACCCCTACCGGGCCCGCTCCGCCACCCAGTCGATGATCCCGAGCAAGACCGGCGCCGCCGAGGCCGTGGGCCTGGTGCTGCCGGAGCTGGCCGGCAAGCTCACCGGCATGGCGGTGCGGGTGCCGGTGATCAACGTTTCGCTGGTCGACCTCACCGTCAACCTCAAGCGCGAGGCCACCGCCGAGCAGGTCAACCAATTGTTCCAGGAGGCCAGCCTGCACTCCAAGGTGCTCGGTTACAACGCCTTGCCGCTGGTGTCGTGCGACTTCAACCACAACCCGCTGTCGTCGATCTTCGATGCCAACCACACCCGCGCCAATGGGCGGATGCTCAAGGTGCTGGCCTGGTACGACAACGAGTGGGGGTTCTCCAACCGCATGCTGGATAACTGCCTGGCGCTGTGCAGCGCCCGCTGATACCGCGTCGGCCCTATCGCCGGCAAGCCGGCTCCCACAACCACCCAACGAACCCGTGGGAGCCGGCTTGCCGGCGATAGGGCCAGCCTGAAAACTACAATCTTTACCTTTTCCTAACACTTCCAGGCTTGACCTGCAGGCAAGATGATAAGCATTATCATTCACCTTTCGTCGGCCAGGTCACCCCGTGAGTCAGTCCCGGTTCAACTCCGTCTTCCTCGTCCAGCGCCTTTCCCTGCTGCGCACCCTGCAGCGCATGGTGGGCAACCCCAGCACCGCCGAGGACCTGCTGCAGGAAACCTACCTGCGGGTTTCCCGTGCCCTTGGCGAGCGGCCCATCGAGCACCTCGAACCCTTCGTGTTCCAGACCGCCCGCAACCTGGCCCTGGACCACCTGCGCACGCGCCGCGTGCAAGCGCGCATGCTGGTCGACGATGTGCCCGACGAGGTGCTGCACAATGTCGCGGCGCCCCTGAGCAGCAGCGAAGACGCCGCCCATGCCGAGCAGTTGCTCAAGCACCTGAGCGTCAGCCTCAACCAGCTGACCGAGCGCCAGCAACGGATCTTCATCCTCAGCCGCCTGCATGGCGCCAGCTACCTGGAAATCGCCGAACAACTGAAGGTTTCGGCCAGCACGGTACAGAAGGAATTGAAACTGATCATGGCCATCTGCATGGGCGTGGCCGATCGCCTCAAATGAGCCGACCGTTGGCCGCCTGGGTAGGCCGAAACCCTTGCCACGCCCCGCCTTAGCCTTGATCATTCGAAAAAATCCATTCAAGGACTCACCGTGACCGACAGCCCCGCCCCTCGCCCGCCTGCTGCCGGGCCCGACGCCCGTGCCCGTGCGATGAGCGAGGCGCTGGACTGGCTCGTGCGCCTGCAATGCGCCAGCGACGCCGACACCCTGGCGTTCGAGCAATGGCTCAGCGCGGCCCCGGAAAACGCCGAGGCCTATGTCGAGGCCGAGGCCTTGTGGAACGGCACGCCATTGCGCCAGGCCGCCACCCAGATGCACCAGGGCCGGCGGCGCTCCGTGCGCGGGCGCCTGCGCAGCCATTGGAAACCCCTGGCCACTGCCGCCGTGCTGCTGGTCGGGCTGTTCACCTTCGGCAACCTGCCGGTGCGCCTGCAGGCCGACCACCTGACCGTGGTCGGCGAGCGCCAGCGCCTGCAGCTGGACGATGGCGCCAAGGTGCTGCTCAACACCAACTCGGCGTTCGCCAGCGACCTGCGCGAAGGCCGCCAGGTGGCGCGCCTGCTGCAGGGCGAGGCGTACTTCCAGGTAACGGGCGCTGCGCAACTGCCGCTGGAGGTGCAGGCCGGGCCGCTGCGCGCGCAGGTGCGCGACACCGACTTTGCCGTGCGCTACCTCGATGGCGAGGCGCAGGTGCGCGTGCAGCGCGGTGACGTCGACCTGCAGGCCGCCAGCGACCAGCGCATCCGCCTCAGCGCCGGCGACAGCATCAGCGTCGGCCCGCAGGGCTTCGGTGAGCGCCAGCGCCCCGACATGCACAAGGACCTGGCCTGGGTCGAGGGCCGCCTGTTGTTCGAGAACTGCCCGCTGAGCCAGGTGCTGGCCGAAGTGCGCCGCTATTACCCCGGCTGGATCATCAACCGCAACGGCCACCTCGACGACATGGCCGTAACCGGCAACTACCGCCTCGACCAGCCCCTGGAGACTTTGCGCGCCCTGGCGCACATCACTTCGGCGCAGCTTCACGAATACCCCGCCGTGGTCATCCTCAACTGACCTGAAATTATTTTTACGCGATCGCGCTACCCCGTCCGTCTCGTTATAGCCAATGCAACTGATTCTTGTTTGAAAACGAGAACAGTCATCACCTATAACAGTTCGCGCGTCAGGGAGCGCTTTCGATGTCCACAGGTCCAACTCGCCCGTCCACCCTTCCCCGCCGCACAGGGCAATTGTCGCTGCTGACGCTGGCCCTGCTCGCCAGCGGCGCCTGCAGCCTGCCGGCGCTGGCCGCAGAACCGGCCCAGGCCAGCAGCCCGCGCATGGGCGACTACCGCTTCAGCATCGCCCAACAGCCGCTGGTCGAGGCGATCAACGCCTTCAGCCAGGTCACCGGCTGGCAGGTCGGCTTCAGCGCCGAACTGGCCGACGGCGTGGCGTCCCCTGGCGTGCAGGGTTCGCTGCCGCCTGAGGCCGCGCTCAAGCGCCTGCTGCAAGGCACGGGCCTGGGCTACCGGAAGATCAGCAACGGCAACGTGGTGCTCGAGCGCCAGTCGGCGGGCAACGCCATCGCCCTGCAGCAGATGACCGTCAGCGCCACCCGCAGCGCCCAGGACGTCAGCCAAGTGCCGAGCACCGTGAGCGTGCAGACCCGCGAGCAACTGGACCGGCAGAACGTCAACAGCATCAAGGAACTGGTGCGTTACGAGCCCGGCGTGTCGGTTGGCGGCGTCGGCCAGCGCAGTGGCCTGAACGGCTACAACATCCGCGGCATCGACGGCGAGCGCATCCTGACCCAGGTCGACGGCGTGTCGATCCCTGACAGTTTCTTCTACGGCCCCTACGCCCAGACCCAGCGCAACTACGTCGACCCGGAAATCGTCAAGCGCGTGGAAATCCTCCGCGGCCCGGCCTCGGTGCTGTACGGCAGCAACGCCATCGGCGGTGCGGTGAGCTACTTCACCCTCGACCCGGACGACATCATCAAGCCCGGCAAGGACGTGGGTGCGCGCCTGAAGACCGGCTACAGCTCGGCCGATGAGAGCTGGCTGACCTCGGCCACCGTGGCCGGCCGCCAGGGCGACTTCGACGGCCTGCTGCACCTGAGCCAGCGCAACGGCCACGAAACCGAGTCCTATGGCGAGCACGGCGGCACCGGCCTTGGCCGTACCGAAGCCAACCCCGAGGATGTGCGCACCACCAACGTGCTGGCCAAGCTGGGCTGGAACTACGCCGACGACGCGCGCCTGGGCTTGACCTACGAGCGCTACAAGGATGACCGCGACCAGAACATCCTCAGCGCCGTGGGCGGCCCATTCATTCCAGGCTTCGGCGCCATGAACTCCTACCGCATGCGCCAGGGCAACGACACCGTCACCCGCGAACGCTTCGGCATCAACCACGAATTCGGCCTCGACAGCCTGGTCGCCGACCACCTGAAGTGGAGCCTGAACTACCAGATCGCCAAGACCGACCAGCGCACCGACGAGCTGTATGTGGCCTCGGGGCGCCAGGTCTTGCGCGACCGCCAGACCACCTACAAGGACCGCCAATGGGTATTCGACGCCCAGCTGGACAAAGCCTTCAGCCTCGGCCAGACCGACCACCTGCTGACCTACGGCACCACCCTCAAGCATGAAGAAGTGACCGGCTCGCGCAGCGGCTCCGGCACCTGCGTGGCGGTTGGCGGTGGCTGCAGCGCCATCGGCCAGGACAGCCCGCGCGATGGCCAGGCGCTGGTCAGCGACTTCCCGGACCCGACCGTCAACACCTACAGCCTGTTCGTGCAGGACGAGATCCGCTGGAACAACTGGACCTTCCTGCCAGGCGCCCGCTACGACTACACGCGCATGGAGCCGAAATTCACCGACGAATTCCTGCGCGGCATCCAGGGCACGGGCACCGCGCCCAGCGAGCTGGACGACTCGGACAAGAAGTGGCACCGCGTGTCGCCCAAGCTCGGCATCACCTACGCCTTCAACGACAACTACACCTGGTACGGCCAGTACGCCGAAGGCTTCCGCACGCCGACCGCCAAGTCGATGTACGGCCGCTTCGAGAACCCGGGCCTGGGCTACAGCGTGCGCGGCAACCCGAACCTGGAGCCGGAAAAGAGCAAGAGCTACGAAACCGGCCTGCGCGGCAACTTCGATGCCGGTAACTTCAGCGCCGCGGTGTTCTACAACAAGTACCGCGACTTCATCGACGAAGACGCCGTGCAGTCGGCCAACCTGGGCACCACCTTCCAGGCCAACAACATCAAGCACGCCACCATCAAGGGTGCCGAGGTCAAGGGCCGCCTCAACCTCGACCACTTCGGTGCGCCGCAGGGCCTGTACACCCAGGGTTCGATCGCCTATGCCAACGGGCGCAACGATGACAACGGCCAGCCGCTGAACAGCGTCAACCCGCTGACCGGCGTGTTCGGCCTGGGCTATGAGCAGCCGAACTACGGCGGCTTGCTGAGCTGGACCCTGGTCAAGCGCAAGACCCGCGTCGACGACACCACCTTCTACGCCCCCGACGGCGCCAGCTCGCAGTTCCGCACCCCCGGTTACGGCGTGCTGGACCTGAGCGGCTTCTACAAGGTGACCGACGATGTGACGGTGAACGCCGGGCTCTACAACCTGACCGACAAGAAGTACTGGCAGTGGGATGACGTGCGCGGCTACGACGGCCAGGGCGAAGCGGCCGTGACCCAGCCGGCCAACCTCGACCGCCTGACCATGCCGGGGCGCAACTTCGCCATCAATGTGGTGTGGGATATCTGATGTGAGCTGATCCGTTCTGGCCTCATCGCCGGCAAGCCGGCTCCCACAGGTGCAGCACAGGTTTCGAATACTGTGCAGTTCCTGTAGGAGCCGGCTTGCCGGCGATGAGGCCAGCACAAACACCACAAGGCCACAGTTTTTTTACTGTCCCCGCCCCGCTGTTTCGTCTTGTCACTAGACGCCCTCATTTTCCAAGGACCCACCCCATGACCGACCGCCCAGCCCTGCGCTCGCAACGCCTCAACCAGGTCACCCACGCCCCGCACACCGAGCTCGATGCCCTGGTCAAATCGCACAAGCCATTCGACAGCCGCGAAAGCTTCGCCCGCTTCGTCGTCGCCCAGTACCTGTTCCAATCCGAATTGCAGGCCCTGTACAACGACCCGCAACTGATCGCCATCGTCCCCGACCTCGCCGAGCGCTGCCGCGCCGAACAAGCCCGCCTGGACCTCGCCGACCTGGATACCGAAGTGCCGGCCGCAGTACCCGGCGCGCTGCACACGCCAAGCCTGGGTGAGGCATTGGGCTGGATCTTCGTCTCCGAAGGCTCCAAACTGGGCGCTGCGTTTCTGATCAAGCGCGCCGTGGCGCTGGAATTGTCCGACAGTTTCGGTGCCCGCCACCTCGGCGAACCGGCCGGTGGCCGTGCCGAAGGCTGGAAGCAGTTCACCCGTATCCTCGATGGCCTGGCGCTGTCGGACGAAGAAGACGCTGCTGCCGAACGCGGTGCAGTCGCCGCCTTCGAGCGCTTCACCGAACTGCTCAAGCATGCCTACGCCGCGGACGCCGCGCTGGCCTGACACGCATCACCCGGCCGCCCCTCCGGTGGCCGGACGTTTTACGCAGTGAGACCATGACCCGACCTGCCCGCTCGAAACTGACGCGCCTGCTGTACGGCATCCTGGCTTACGTGAGCCTGGGCATCGGCCTGGTGGCGATCGTCATCCCCGGCCTGCCGACCACCGAATTCATCCTCCTTGCCGCCTGGGCCGCGACCCGCAGCTCGCCACGGCTGTCGGCCTGGCTGGAGAACCACCGGCTGTTCGGGCCGATTCTCTACAACTGGCGCAATGGCAAGGTGATCCAGCGCCGGGCCAAGGTCAGCGCGACGATCAGCATGCTGCTGTGCGCAGGCCTGATGCTGACCTTCCTCGAGCACCACTGGCCGGTGTTCCTGGCCATTGCCGGCATGACCCTGGGCAACCTGTGGATCTGGTCGCGCCCGGAGCGGCCATGCCCTGCCGGGTCACAGGCTCAGCAGCCCTGAATACAGCAAGTAGGCCGCCAGCGCAGCACCGGCCAGCACCGCCGCGAAGATCAGCTTTTCCCAGGTGGTGAACAAAGGCTGGCCCTGCTCGCGCTTGGCCCGGGCGAACAGGATGACCCCGGGGGCATACAGCAGCGCCGACAGCAGCAGGTACTTCAGCCCACCGGCGTACAGCAGCCACACCGCATACACCAGCGCCACCGATGCCACCAGCAGGTCCTTGCGCCGCAGCGCCGGCTGCCCGGCGTAGCTTTCGCCGCGCACCGCCAGCAGCACCGCATAGGCTGCCGACCATAAATAAGGCACGAGGATCATCGACGAGGCCAGGTAGATCAGGCTGGTGTAGGTGCCCGCCGACACCAGGGTGATCAGCAGGAAGCCCTGGATCATGCAGTTGGTCAGCCACAGGGCGTTGGCCGGCACGTGGTTGGCGTTTTCCTTGGCCAGAAAGCGCGGCATGGTCTTGTCCCGCGCCGTGGCATACAGGATCTCGGCGCACAGCAGCGCCCACGACAGCAGCGCACCGAGCAGCGAGATGGCCAGGCCGACGCTGATCAGCAAGGCGCCCCAGGGGCCGACGATGTGCTCCAGCACCGTGGCCAGCGACGGGTTCTGCAGCCCGGCCAGCTCCGGCTGGGTCATCACCCCCAGCGACAGCACGTTGACCAGCACCAGCAGCGCCAGCACGCCGATGAAGCCGATCACCGTGGCCTTGCCCACGTCCGAACGGCGCTGCGCCCGCCCCGAGTACACGCTGGCGCCTTCGATACCGATGAATACGAACACCGTCACCAGCATCATGTTGCGCACCTGGTCCAGCACATTGCCGAACTGCGGGTTGCTCAGGCCCCAGATATCGCGGGTGAAGATGTCGGCACGGAAGGCAAAGGCGGCGATGACGATGAAGATCAGCAGCGGCACCACCTTGGCCACGGTGGTCACCTGGTTGATGAACGCCGCTTCCTTGATGCCGCGCAGCACCAGAAAGTGCACCGCCCACAGCAGCAGCGACGCGCAACCGATGGCGACCGGCGTGTTGCCCTCGCCGAACACCGGAAAGTAGAAGCCCAGGGTGCTGAACAGCAGCACGAAGTAACCGACGTTGCCCAGCCAGGCGCTGATCCAGTAGCCCCAGGCCGAGGAAAAGCCCATGTACTCGCCAAACCCGGCCTTGGCGTAGGCGTATACGCCTGAGTCCAGTTCAGGCTTGCGGTTGGCCAGGGTCTGGAACACGAAGGCCAGCGCCAGCATGCCCACCGCGGTGATGCCCCAGCCGATCAGCACGGCACCGACGTCGGCGCGTGCTGCCATGTTCTGCGGCAGCGAGAAGATCCCGCCGCCGATCATCGAACCGACCACCAGCGCGATCAATGCACCAAGGCGCAATTTCTGTCCTGGTTCGCTCATGGAGATCTTTTTTCCTGTGTTGTCATGCAGTTGAAACAGCCGAGATGGCCATATGAATAGCGCGTTCTTATATATCCGAGGGTATTTGTGACAGGCTGCTCATAACTGCTTTGTCTATCAACCCTACCTGTGAAAATTAGCAGCATCCGAGCAACTAGAAAAGAAACTGATAAAACTCAATATTCTTGTGAAAAATTTGCGAAAGCGACAAAAGCGTCTAGCTTCAGACATCGCAGGTGTAACAGAGCGTTTGCTCTAGTAGTACATGGAGGTGCCAGCGCAGAAGGCCTGCGGCAGAGCGGTTGGCACTCTCCGGGAGCCCGGGTGTGGGAAATTTCCTACATTTCGCGACCATGAACTGATCTAGGTCAGGGCATGGCTTAGGCGTCGGAACTATTCTGTCGTCAACTTTCTCCTGGCAGGAGTTGTTAAATGTCTGATTCATCCGGAAAACTAAAACTCGGCGCGTTAGTTGCACTTGTGGTCGGGTCAATGATCGGCGGCGGGATCTTCTCGCTGCCACAAAACATGGCGGCCAGCGCCGGCGTCGGTGCCGTGCTGATCGGCTGGGGCATCACGGCGGTCGGCATGCTGATGCTGGCATTCGTGTTCCAGACCCTGGCCAACCGCAAGCCTGACCTGGACGGCGGGGTATATGCCTACGCCAAGGCGGGTTTCGGTGACTACATGGGCTTCTCGTCAGCCTGGGGTTACTGGATCAGCGCCTGGCTGGGCAACGTCGGTTACTTCGTCTTGCTGTTCAGTACCCTCGGTTACTTCTTCCCGATCTTTGGCGAGGGCAACACGCCCGCAGCCATCATCGGCGCCTCGATCCTGCTCTGAGCGGTGCATTTTTTGGTGCTGCGAGGCATCAAGGAAGCGGCGTTCATCAACCTGGTCACCACCGTGGCCAAGATCGTGCCGCTGGTGCTGTTCGCCCTGATCTGCCTGTTCGCCTTCAGGCTCGACATCTTCACCGCCGACATCTGGGGCACCGGTACGCCTGAGCTGGGTAGCGTGATGAACCAGGTGCGCAACATGATGCTGGTCACCGTCTGGGTGTTCATCGGCATCGAAGGCGCGAGCATCTTCTCGTCCCGTGCGGAAAAACGCTCCGACGTCGGTAAGGCCACGGTCATCGGCTTCATCACCGTGCTGCTGTTCCTGGTGCTGGTCAACGTGCTGTCGCTGGGCGTGATGACCCAACCGGAGCTGGCCAAGCTGCAGAACCCGTCGATGGCGGCCGTGCTCGAGCACGTGGTCGGCCACTGGGGCGCGGTGCTGATCAGCGTCGGCCTGATCATCTCGCTGCTCGGAGCCCTGCTGTCGTGGGTGCTGCTGTGCGCCGAGATCATGTTCGCCGCGGCCAAGGACCACACCATGCCGGAGTTCCTGCGCCGCGAAAACGCCAACCAGGTACCCGCCAACGCGCTGTGGCTGACCAACGCCATGGTGCAGATCTTCCTGGTCATCACCCTGTTCTCCAGCAGTACCTACCTGTCGCTGATCTACCTCGCCACCTCGATGATCCTGGTGCCTTACCTGTGGTCGGCGGCCTATGCGTTCCTGCTGGCCATGCGCGGCGAAACCTATGAGCAAGCTGCCAAAGAGCGCAGCAAGGACCTGCTCATCGGCGCCATCGCATTGGTCTACGCCATCTGGCTGCTGTACGCCGGCGGCGTGAAATACCTGCTGCTCTCCGCCCTGCTGTATGCCCCGGGCGTGATCCTGTTCGCCAAGGCCAAACACGAAATTGGCCAACCGATCTTCACCAACGTGGAAAAACTGATCTTCGCAGCCGTGGTCATCGGCGCCCTGGTGGCGGCCTACGGTCTTTACGACGGCTTCCTGACCTTGTGATCCCACGTCTTTGCACTAATGGAGGATTGAACCATGTCCGCTGAAAAACAGAAGTACGGTGTCCACTCCGAAGCCGGCAAACTGCGCAAGGTGATGGTTTGCTCCCCGGGCCTGGCGCACCAGCGCCTCACCCCGAGCAACTGCGATGAATTGCTGTTCGATGACGTCATCTGGGTTAACCAGGCCAAGCGCGATCACTTCGACTTCGTCACCAAGATGCGGGAGCGCGGTATCGAAGTCCTCGAGATGCACAACCTGCTGACCGAGACCATCCAGAATCCAGAAGCCCTGAAATGGATCCTCGATCGCAAGATCACCCCCGATACCGTCGGTGTCGGCCTGACCAACGAAGTGCGTAGCTGGCTCGAAAGCCTGGAGCCTCGCAAACTGGCCGAGTTCCTGATCGGCGGCGTTGCCGGTGAAGACATTCCGGACAGCGCCGGCTCCAACGTGATCAAGATGTACCGTGACTACCTCGGCCACTCCAGCTTCCTGCTCGACCCGCTGCCCAACACCCAGTTCACACGTGATACCACTTGCTGGATCTATGGCGGTGTGACGCTGAACCCGATGTACTGGCCAGCACGACGTCAGGAAACCCTGCTGACCAGTGCCATCTACAAGTTCCACCCAGAGTTCACCGGTGCCGACTTCGAAGTCTGGTATGGCGACCCGGACAAGGACCACGGCAAGTCCACCCTCGAAGGCGGCGACGTGATGCCTATCGGTAACGGCGTGGTGCTGATTGGCATGGGTGAGCGCACCTCGCGCCAAGCCATCGGCCAGCTTGCCCAGGAGCTGTTCAAAAAAGGCGCGGTAGAAAAAGTGGTGGTCGCCGGTTTGCCAAAATCCCGCGCTGCCATGCACCTGGATACCGTCTTCAGCTTCTGTGACAGAGACCTGGTTACGGTCTTCCCGGAAGTGGTCAAGGAAATCGTGCCATTCGTGATCCACCCAGACACAAGCAAACCTTATGGGCTGGATGTGCGCCGCATCGATAAATCGTTCATCGAAGTGGTGGCCGAATCGCTCAACCTGAAAAAACTGCGCGTTGTCGAAACCGGTGGCAACAGCTTCGCCGCCGAACGCGAACAGTGGGATGACGGTAACAACGTGGTCGCGGTAGAGCCCGGCGTGGTCATCGGCTACGACCGCAACACCTACACCAACACCCTGCTGCGCAAGGCCGGGGTCGAAGTCATCACCATCAGCGCCGGCGAACTGGGCCGGGGCCGTGGCGGCGGCCACTGCATGACCTGCCCGATCATCCGCGACCCAATCGATTACTAACGTCCATACACCCGGCCGCGCCCACGAGGCGGCGGCCGGGACCCTCACCGAATTCAAGGAGAATCAGTCATGGCGTTCAACATCCACAACCGCAACCTGCTCAGCCTCGAGCACCACACCACGCGCGAGCTGCGCTACCTGCTGGACCTGTCCCGCGACCTCAAGCGCGCCAAGT
>NZ_DJTF01000174.1:0-9238 GCF_002438125.1 Pseudomonas sp. UBA6315 | reverse complement strand
GCTCTAGGCAAACGCTACAATTTAAGGCATAAAACTTGCTTGAATTTGGCGCTCCGGCGCCCTCGTGTAGTGGATGGCGCATGCGCGCCGGCGAACAAGGTATTTAGCCCCAGCCATGAAACCATCGCTCGTCCTAAAAATGGGCCAGCAACTGACGATGACCCCGCAGTTGCAACAGGCCATTCGCCTACTTCAGCTTTCCACCCTGGACCTGCAGCAGGAAATCCAGGAAGCGCTGGAGTCCAATCCGATGCTCGAACGTCAGGAAGACGGCGACGACTTCGACAACAGCGACCCGATGGCCGACAACGCCGAGAACAAGCCGGTTGCCGAAGCCCAGGACAACAGCTTCCAGGAAAGCACCAACAGTGCTGAAACCCTGGAAGACGGTGAGTGGAACGAGCGAATCCCCAACGAGCTCCCGGTCGACACGGCCTGGGAAGACATCTACCAGACCAGCGCCAGCAGCCTGCCGAGCAACGATGACGACGAGTGGGACTTCACCACCCGCACATCGGCCGGCGAGAGCCTGCAAAGCCACCTGCTGTGGCAACTGAACCTGGCGCCGATGTCCGACACCGACCGCCTGATCGCCGTGACCCTGATCGACAGCATCAACGGCCAGGGCTACCTCGAAGACAGCCTCGAAGAGATTTGCGCAGGCTTCGACCCGGAGCTGGATATCGAGCTCGACGAAGTCGAGGCGGTGCTGCATCGCATCCAGCAGTTCGAGCCCGCCGGTGTCGGCGCGCGCAACCTGGGTGAGTGCCTGCTGCTGCAGCTGCGCCAGCTGCCTGCCAGCACGCCGTGGATGAGCGAGGCCCAGCGCCTGGTCAGCGACTTCATCGACCTGCTCGGCAGCCGCGATTACAGCCAGCTGATGCGCCGCATGAAGCTCAAGGAAGACGAGCTGCGCCAGGTCATCGAACTGGTACAAAGCCTCAACCCGCGCCCGGGTTCGCAGATCGAATCGAGCGAGCCGGAATACGTGGTGCCGGACGTGATCGTGCGCAAGGACAGCGAGCGCTGGCTGGTCGAGCTGAACCAGGAAGCGATCCCGCGCCTGCGGGTCAACCCCCAGTACGCAGGCTTCGTGCGCCGCGCCGACACCAGCGCCGACAACACCTTCATGCGCAACCAGCTGCAAGAGGCGCGCTGGTTCATCAAGAGCCTGCAGAGCCGCAATGAAACGCTGATGAAGGTGGCCACGCAGATCGTCGAGCATCAGCGCGGCTTCCTCGACCACGGCGACGAGGCGATGAAACCGTTGGTGCTGCACGATATCGCCGAAGCGGTCGGCATGCACGAGTCCACCATTTCGCGGGTGACCACGCAGAAATACATGCACACCCCCCGCGGCATCTACGAGCTGAAGTACTTTTTCTCCAGCCACGTCAGCACCGCCGAAGGTGGAGAATGCTCGTCCACGGCGATCCGCGCGATCATCAAGAAACTGGTTGCGGCGGAAAATCAGAAAAAGCCATTGAGTGACAGCAAGATCGCTGGTTTACTGGAGGCACAAGGCATCCAGGTAGCCCGTCGCACCGTCGCCAAGTACCGCGAGTCCCTCGGCATCGCACCGTCGAGCGAGCGCAAGCGACTGATGTAGCCCCTGGGTGTGCCACAGCGTTTGTGGGGCAGGTGCAATACCTGCCTCTTTATGCACGGGCAACAAAGGAGAAGCTGTATGCAAGTCAATATCAGTGGACACCAGTTTGAAGTCACCGACGCTCTGCGCGAATACGCCGAATTGAAGCTGAAGCGTGTTGCGAGTCACTTCGACAAGATCACCAACGTGCAGGTCATCATGAAGGTCGAGAAGCTGCTGCAGAAGGTCGAAGCGACCGTGCAGATTCCCGGCGGCGAAGTGGTTGCCAACGCGGAACACGAAGACATGTATGCAGCGATCGACGCCTTGGCCGACAAGCTCGACCGCCAACTGAAAAAACACAAGGAAAAACAGCAGAGCTTGCTGCAAGGTCAAGCCGCCCGCTGATCCCCCTCATCCATGATCCGACTTGAAACCATCCTGACCCCCGGCCGTTCCCTGGTGAACGTGCCGGGCGTCAGCAGCAAAAAACGCGCGCTGGAAACCATCGCCACTGCGGTCCACCGCGAAGTCCCCGAGCTTGATGAGCAAGATCTCTTCGAGAAGCTGATCGCTCGCGAAAAACTGGGCTCCACCGGTTTTGGCAATGGCATTGCCATTCCACACTGCCGGCTCAAGGGCTGCGAAACCCCGGTCAGTGCCCTGCTCCACCTAGCTGCCCCCATCGATTTCGACGCCATCGACGGTGCGCCCGTGGACTTGCTGTTCGTCCTGCTGGTGCCAGAGGCCGCCACCGATGCCCATCTGGAACTGCTGCGCCAGATTGCCAGCATGCTCGATCGCAAGGAAGTCCGCGAGCGCCTGCGTGCTGCACACAGCAGCGAGGCCCTGTACCAGGTTGTCCTGGACGCACAGAACGAGCACTGAACATGCGCCTGATCATCGTCAGCGGCCGGTCCGGCTCCGGCAAGAGTACCGCCCTCGATGTGCTGGAAGACAACGGCTATTACGTCATCGACAACCTGCCAGCCGGCTTGCTGCCGCAGCTGGCGGAGAACGCGCTGATCAACACCGAGCTGTTGCAGCCCAAAGTCGCCGTCTCGATCGATGCGCGCAACCTGCCCAGCCACCTGTCACGCTTTCCCGAACTGCTTGCCGAAGCCCGCGGCCGCCACATCAAGTGTGATGTGCTGTTCCTCGATGCCGACGAGGAGACGCTGCTCAAGCGCTTCTCCGAAACCCGCCGTCGCCACCCGCTGACCAACGCCGACCGTTCGCTGGCCGAGGCTATCCGTGTGGAAAGCGAGTTGCTGGGGCCGATCGCCGACCTTGCCGACCTCAAGATCGACACCACCAGCCTGAACCTCTATCAGTTGCGCGACACGATCAAGCTGCGCCTGCTCAATCAACCCGAGCCTGGCACTGCATTTCTGGTCGAGTCGTTCGGCTTCAAGCGCGGCATGCCGGTCGATGCCGACCTGGTATTCGACGTGCGTTGCCTGCCAAACCCGTATTGGAAGCCTGAGCTGCGCGAACATTCTGGGCTCGAGCAGCCGGTCATCGACTACCTCGCCTCCCAGCCGGACGTCGAAGAAATGTTCAACGACATTTCCAGCTACCTGCTCAAATGGCTGCCCCGCTTTGCCGCCAGCAACCGCGCCTATGTCACCATCGCCATCGGCTGCACCGGCGGTCATCACCGCTCGGTCTACATCACCGAACGCCTAGGCCAGCTGTTGCAACAGTCCCTGAAAAACGTCCAGGTCCGCCACCGCGACCTCTAGCCCACAGGATCCGCCCCACGATGCCCGCCCGCGAAATCACCATCATCAACAAGCTGGGGCTGCACGCCCGAGCGGCCGCCAAGTTCGTTGGCGTGGCCGGGCGCTTCCCTTGCCAGGTGCGGGTGGGGCGTGCACCCGACAAGCTGGTGGATGGCAAGAGCATCATGGCCGTGATGATGCTCGCGGCAGGCAAAGGCACCCAGGTGCACCTGCACACCGAGGGTGAGCAGGACAGTGAAGCGCTGGATGCACTGGTGGCGTTGATCAACAACTACTTCGACGAAGGCGAGTAAGCCGCCTCGAACCGCGCCGGCATCATGGCCGGCGCAGCCCACTCAAGACATCGCGGTATCCATCACCATCATCAGGCAAAAGCCGACGCACAGCCCCAGGCTGGCCAGCCGGTGATGCCCATTGCTGCGCGACTCGGGAATGATCTCCTGTGTGACCACCAGCAGCATCGCCCCCGCCGCACAGGCCAGGCCCAGTGGCAGCAGCAATTCGGCGACATTCACCAGCCAGGCACAAAGTACCGCCGCCAGCGGCTCCACCAGCCCTGACGCGGCGCCGATCAGAAACGCCTTGAACCGCGGCATCCCCGCCCCCGCCAGCACCAGCGCAATCACCAGGCCCTCGGGCACATCCTGCAGGGCAATGCCCATCGCCAGGCTGTCGGCATCGGCCATGCCACCCCCTGCGGAAACGCCGATGGCCATGCCTTCGGGAATGTTATGGGCAATGATGGCGATCACGAACATCCAGATCCGCGCCGCGATCACCGGCTGCTGTGCGGTGCCGACCAACGCCTCGGGCGATGCACCGGACACCTTCAGGTCGACCACGAACAGGCACAACGCCCCGAACAGCAGGCCGAAGCTGATCAGCCCACCCGCGCCCCACGGGCTGAAACCGATGGACTGGGCAGCCTCGAGCCCCGGGATGATCAGGGAAAACGCAGTGGCCGCCAGCATCACCCCGGCGCCGAAGCCCAGCAAGGTGTCAGCCAGGGCCACCGGCATGTTGCGAATCACCAACACCGGTACCGCACCCAGCGCCGTGCCCAGCGCACACAACGCGCCCCCCTCGAGGGCGCGCAGCATGCGTGGGTCCAGGTCCAACCAGGCAATGCCCCGCGCCACCAGCAAGGCCGTGCCGACCAACAGCAGCAGCGTGCCTATGGCCAGGCGAAACAGGCGCACACTCCCGACAGACATCACCTCCGCGCGCATACCGGTTCGGCTCACTTCAATGCTTCAAGGTAACGACGTTCCACCTGCGCCCAATCGATGACGTTGTAGAAGGCACCGATGTATTCCGGACGACGGTTCTGATACTTCAGGTAGTAGGCATGTTCCCAGACATCCAGGCCGAGAATCGGTGTGTTGCCATGCATCAACGGGCTGTCCTGGTTGCCGCTGCTTTCCACCACCAGCGCCTTTTGCGGGGTGACGCTCAGCCACGCCCAGCCACTGCCAAAGCGCGTCAGCGCGGCCTTGGTGAATGCCTCCTTGAAGGCCTCGAAGCCACCCAGTTCGGCGTCGATGGCCTTGGCCACCTGCCCTTGCGGCTGGCCGCCGCCCTGGGGCGACATGATGGTCCAGAACAGCGAGTGGTTGGCATGGCCGCCACCATGGTTGGTGACCGCGCCGCGCAGGTTTTCCGGCAGCTGCTTGACCGCCCCGACCAGCTTTTCAACCGGCCACTCGGCCCATTCGGTGCCTTCCACGGCCGCGTTCAGGCCGTTGACGTAGGTCTGGTGATGCTTGGAGTGGTGGATCTCCATGGTCTGGGTATCGATGTGCGGTTCCAGCGCGTTGTAGGCATAGGGCAACGCAGGCAAGGTATGGGGCATGTCAATGGATTCCGTAGACAGGGGGTCGGGGTGCCACATGCGCCTGGGCGGCCAGTTCACTGGCCCCTGGCGCGTGGCGATTGAGCAGGCGCTCGGTACGCGGGTACTGGCCGTACTCGGCGATGAAACTCAGCAACTCGGTGTAGGTGCGCCCGCTGTGGCGCAGCGCGGCATCCCGCAGCGCCTGCGCCAGGCGCGCGTCCTGGCTGGCCTGCAGCAGGCGCTGATGGGCAGCGCACAGGTAGTCCGCGCTTTCGTGGGGCTGGTTCAGGCGCAGGTGCAGGTCGGCCAGGTTGTGGTGGGCGATGACGAATGCCGCCACCGCTTCGTC
Source organism: Pseudomonas sp. UBA6315 (assembly GCF_002438125.1). Lineage (NCBI taxonomy): Bacteria > Pseudomonadati > Pseudomonadota > Gammaproteobacteria > Pseudomonadales > Pseudomonadaceae > Pseudomonas > Pseudomonas sp. UBA6315. The sequence continues at coordinate 3,722 of NZ_DJTF01000174.1, read as the reverse complement.
AACGTCATGCCAGCGCTCGAACAGCACCTGGGCCAGGGCCAGGGCTTGCAGGTAGAGTTCCCGCGCATCCACCAGCTCGCCCTGTTCGAACAGGCGATTGGCGGCTTGTGTGGTGCGTTTCCAGTGCTGCATGGCGTGTCTCCTGGGCGCTGGCCGGTCAGATGCCGCCAGCGGTGAGTTTTTCCGGGTCGAGCAGCGCCTCGAGCTGGTCACGCGACAGGTCGGTGTGCTCAAGGGCCACGTCGATGATCGGCCGGCCCTGCTGGTAGGCGGTCTTGGCGATTTCGGCGGCCTTGAGGTAGCCGATGATCGGGTTCAGTGCCGTGACCAGGATCGGGTTGCGCGCCAAGGCTTCCTTGAGCTTGCCTTCGTTGACCTTGAAGCTGGCGATGGCCTTGTCGGCGAGCAGGCGGCTGGCGTTGGCCATCAGCTCGATGCTTTCCAGCAGGTTGCGGGCAATGACCGGCAGCATCACGTTGAGTTCGAAGTTGCCCGACTGGCCGGCAATGGCGATGGTCGCGTCGTTGCCGATCACCTGTGCGGCCACCATGGCGGTGGCCTCCGGGATCACCGGGTTGACCTTGCCCGGCATGATCGAGGAGCCCGGCTGCAGACCTTGCAGCTCGATTTCACCCAGGCCGGCCAGCGGGCCGGAGTTCATCCAGCGCAAGTCGTTGGCGATTTTCATCAGCGCCACGGCAGTGGTCTTGAGCTGGCCGGACAAGGCCACGGCGGTGTCCTGGGAGCCGATCAGGGCGAACAGGTTCTGCCCGGGCGTGAACTCGACCCGGGTCAGGGCGCTCAGTTGCTTGGCAAAGCCGGCAGCGAACTGCGGGTGGGCATTGATGCCGGTGCCCACGGCGGTGCCGCCCTGGGCCAGGGCCTGCAGGCTCGGCAGCGTGGCTTCGAGGTGCGCCTTGGCGCCGTTGACCTGTGCTGCCCAGCCATCGAGCACCTGGCTCATGCGCACCGGCATCGCATCCATCAGGTGGGTGCGGCCGGTCTTCACGTACTGATGCACCTGCGCCGATTTGCTTTCGATCACCTGCACCAGGTGGCGCAGCGCCGGCAGCAGTTGCTCATGCAGGGCCAGCGCGGCGCTGACGTGGATGGTGGTGGGGATGATGTCGTTGCTGCTCTGGCCGCAGTTGACGTGGTCGTTGGCGTTGACCGGCTCGCCGAGCACGCGGCTGGCCAAGGTGGCGATCACCTCGTTGGCGTTCATGTTGGAGCTGGTGCCGGAGCCTGTCTGGAACACATCCACCGGGAAGTGCTGGATGAAGTCTTCGCCCAGCAACTGCTCGACCGCCTTGACGATGGCCTGGCCCTGCCCCGGCGAAAGCTGCTCCAGCTCGACGTTGGCCTTGGCCGCGGCCGCCTTGGCCAGCAACAGCGCACGAATGAACTGGGCCGGCATGGGCTTGCCGCTGATCGGGAAGTTGTCGACCGCGCGCTGGGTCTGGGCGCCGTACAGGGCCTGGGCCGGCACCTGCAGTTCGCCCATGCTGTCACGCTCGATACGGGTATCACTCATCATCAAATCCTTGCATCAGTTCATCGGGAGAAATCGACGGCAGCAACCGGCAATTGGCCAGTTGCAGGGCATAGGGTTGCCAGCGCTGGTTCTGTTCGCGGCGGTCGAGGTTGCGCAGGTCGAGCAGCGGGCGCCAGGCCTGGTCCAGGCACAGGCAGCGCCAATGCCAGGGCAGCATGCGGTCGCAGGCGGTATCCAGGAGCAGGCGGAAGGAGGTCAGCGCCACCGTCCATGAAGAGGTTTCGGTGCAGCACACCAGGTAGCGGCCTTCGGCCAGGTAGTGCTCGATCAGGCGCGGCTCGTCGGGTTCGAGGGCGCAGCGGATGCGCCGGCTGAGCCAGCGCCAGTTTTCCAGGTAGGGCAGTTCGCGCAGGACGGGTTTCATGAACATCATCGCCGAGTTACTGGATAATGATATTCATTATTAAGTGATAAATAGAATCACTTCAAGAGGGGTGCGACGAAAGTAAAAAACCCGGCGCGAGGGCCGGGTTCTTTAAAACAGTCTATTTCTGTACCGCCCTCTTCGCGGGACAAGCCCGCTCCCACAGGGTACCCCGCTACTGCGCAGAACCTGTGGGAGCGGGCTTGCCCGCGATGAGGCCGGTACAGACGAAACATCAGCTACCAGCGACGGTCATCCGCTCGATCAGCACCGACCCTGTGTGAATGTTGCTTCGCGTCTCAAGATCGCTGCCAATCGCGACGATCTGCTGGAACATGTCCTTCATGTTGCCGGCAATGGTCACTTCCTGAACGGCATGCTGAATCTCGCCATTCTCGACCCAGAACCCCGCCGCACCGCGCGAATAGTCGCCGGTCACCATGTTCAGCCCATGCCCCATCAACTCGGTCACCAGCAGCCCGCGCCCCATGCGACGAATCAGCGCCGCCTGGTCTTCCACGCCATGGGTGACGTAGAGGTTATGCACGCCACCGGCATTCGCCGTGCTCGGCAGGCCCAGCTTGCGCCCCGAGTAGGTGCCCAGCAGGTAGGACACCAGCTCGCCTTTGTCGACGAACGGCTTGGCATAGGTCGCCAGCCCATCGCCGTCGAAGGCGGCGCTGCCCAGCGCGCGAGAAATATGCGGGCGTTCGTCTAGGGTCAGCCAGCTGGGGAACAGGCGCTGCCCCATCGCACCATCGAGGAACGACGACTTGCGGTAAAGGTTGCCGCCGGAGATGGCCGAGAGGAAGCTGCCGAACAAACCACCCGCCAGCTCGGCGGAAAACAGCACCGGCACCTCGCAGGTCGGCACCGGGCGGGCGCCAAGGCGGCTCGCGGCGCGCAGGGCTGCGCGCTGGCCGATGCTGCGCGGGTCGGCCAACAGGTTGCCCTGGCGGTTCACGTCGTACCAGTAGTCGCGCTGCATCTGCCCGTCGCCCTCGGCGATCATCACGCAGCTCAGGCTGTGCCGGGTAGAGGCGTAACCGCCGATGAACCCGTGGCTGTTGCCGTAGACCCGGCAACCCTGGTGGGTGTTCAAGGTGGTGCCATCGGCATTGAGAATGCGCGGATCGGCGTCGAACGCCGCAGCCTCGCAGGCCAGTGCCATCTCGATGGCCTTCTCCGGCTCGATGTCCCAGTCATGGTAGAGGTCGAGGTCGGGAATCTCGCGGGCCATCAACGCCGCATCGGCAAGGCCTGCGCATTCGTCCTCGGAGGTGTGCTTGGCAATGGCGAGGGCGGCGGCCACGGTTTCGCGAATCGCCTCCGGGCCACTGGCCGAGGTACTGGCCGAGCCCTTGCGCTGGCCGACATAGAGGGTGATGCCAAAGCCCTGGTCGCGATTGAACTCGACCGTTTCGACTTCGCGCTGGCGCACCGTGGTGGACAGGCCCTGCTCCAGCGATACCGCCACCTCACAGGCGCTGGCACCCTGCCGGCGCGCCTCGGCGACGATCGCTTCGACCTGCTCCTGCAACGCTGGCAGGTCCTTGGGGCCTACGCTCTGGACTGCACTCATGGTTTTCTCCACTCAAATTCTGCGTTCGGCAAGGGTCATTCTACGACCGGGCCGGACAAGCGGCCCCCGACTGGTTATCATGGCGGCGATTTCTAGCGGACTGCCACCATGGTTGATTCATACGACGACGCCTTCGACGGCGAAAAAAGCAAAACCCAGATCAAGCGCGAGCTGCATGCGCTGGTCGAACTCGGCGAGCGCCTGACCACGGTCAAGGCCGA
>NZ_DJTF01000020.1:0-41487 GCF_002438125.1 Pseudomonas sp. UBA6315 | reverse complement strand
CGCCCATCTCGCTCCACAGCTGTTTCTCGAACGCGTGCGGGTTGTTGGCGATCAATACGTTGGCGCAGCGCAGGATGCGGCTGGTGGAGCGGTAGTTCTGCTCGAGCATGACGATCTTCAGGGAGGGGTAGTCCTCCTTGAGCAGCATGAGGTTTTCCGGGCGGGCGCCACGCCAGGCGTAGATCGACTGGTCGTCGTCGCCCACCACGGTGAACTGGTTGCGCATGCCGATCAGCATCTTCACCAGCAGGTACTGGCTGGCGTTGGTGTCCTGGTATTCGTCCACCAGCAGGTAGCGCACGCGGTTCTGCCAGCGCTCGAGCACCTCGGGGTGCTCCTGGAACAGCTTGACCGGCTGCAGGATCAGGTCGTCGAAGTCCACCGCGTTGAACGCCTTGAGCGTGCGCTGGTAGTGGGTGTAGACGATGGCGGCGGTCTGCTCGCGCGGGTTGCGGGCTTTTTCCAGGGCTTCGGCGGGGAGGATCAGGTCGTTCTTCCAGGCACCGATCATGTTCTTGATCTCGTCGATGCCGTCGTCGCCGGAATATTCCTTCTGCATGATGTCCGACAGCAGCGCCTTGATGTCGGACTCGTCGAAGATCGAGAAGCCCGGCTTGTAGCCCAGCTTGTCGTGCTCCTTGCGGATGATGTTCAGGCCCAGGTTGTGGAAGGTGCACACCGTGAGGCCCCGGCCTTCCCCTGGGCGCAGCAGGGTGCCGACCCGCTCCTTCATCTCGCGCGCGGCCTTGTTGGTGAAGGTCATCGCCACGATGTACTGGGCACGGATGCCGCAGTTCTGGATGAGGTGGGCAATCTTGCGCGTGATCACGCTGGTCTTGCCGGAGCCTGCACCGGCGAGCACCAAAAGAGGGCCGCCGACGTAGTCACGGGCTTCCTGTTGCCTGGGATTGAGTCGGGACATGCTAGAAACCGGGGGTCGCCAGAAAATAGCCGCGCATTCTAACAGGCATGGGGCGGTTGTGGCGCGACCGTCTGACGTCTGAGTCAACGTTTTATCGACGCATAGCATTAGCCAGACTAATGCTATTCATGGAAAAAATCGGATTTGCCGGTTTCGCGACTTTCGCGCAGGATGCACGTCAAAATGCGTCGGTACGCTGTGGGCAGGGATATGTCTAAAAGTGAAAATCATTTTCATTTATGCAGTAGCATAGCCGACCTCCCCCGTGTCACCGTTCAAGCCCTAAGGAGCCCGCTTGTCCACGCCTGTCGAACCTCTGCGTTTGCTGTTGTTGGCTGATGAGCCGGAATGGGCTGCCTTGCTGCGCGAGTGCCTGTTGCCGCTGGGCGACACGGCGGTATTGCTGACCGCACCGAACTGGGCCGCGGTCGATAGCCTGTTCAGCCACGACCGCCAGGCGGTGATCCTGGCGACCCCGGCCCTGCAGCCGGCGCCGGGGCGTTGCGACTTGCCGACCATCCTTTTGCTCGACCATGAGCCAGCGCTGCCGCCGACCGGCGTCAGCGACTGGCTGGTGCTTGGCCAGCTCAACGCCGACGCCCTGCGCCGCTGCCTGCGCCACGTGCGCGAGCGCGGCGTGCTGGTGGCCACCTTGCAGCGCCTGGCCGAGCAGGACCCCCTCACCGGTATCGCCAACCGCCAGGGCTTCCAGGCCTTGCTCACCGCGCGCCTGGCCGAGAACGAAGGCCGTGGCGTTGCCCTTGGCCACCTGGACCTGGACAACTTCCGCCACGTCAATGACGCCCTCGGCCACCAGGGCGGCGACCGCCTGATCCTGCAGGTGGTGTCGCGGCTCAAGCTGCAACTGGAAGCGGGCGACCAGCTGGCGCGCCTGGGCAGTGACGAGTTCGCCTTGCTGATCGATACCCGCCGCGATGCCAACCGCGCCGAGTGGATCGCCGAACGCATCGTCGAGGCCCTGGCCGAGCCGTACTGGATCGATGGCGAAAGCCTGTTGCTCGGCTGCAGCCTGGGCATCGCCCATGCCCGCGCCCAGGGCGGCGCCGACCCGCTGATGTGGCACGCGCACATCGCCATGCGCCAGGCCAAGAGCAGCCAGGGCTGCAACTTCCATGTGTTCAACGAGCGGATCAACCGCAACGCCCGCAGCCTGGCAGACTTGGAAAGCGAACTGCGCCGGGCCTTGCGCCGCGACGAGCTGGAGCTGCACTACCAGCCGCGGCTGAACCTCGCCGATGGGCGCATCGTCGGCCTGGAGGCGCTGGTGCGCTGGCGCCATGCCGAGCGCGGGCTGCTGCCGCCGAGCGAATTCGTGCCGCTGGCCGAACAGAGCGGGCTGATCGTGCCGCTGGGCTACTGGGTCATCTCGCGCGCCCTGCGCGACATGCAGGCCCTGCGCGAAAGCGGGCTGGAGCCCCTGCACATGGCGGTGAACCTGAGCTTCCGCCAGTTCCAGGACAGCCAGCTGCTGGCCACCTTGAGCCGGCTGATCATCGAGCACGGCGTCGATGCCCGCTGGCTGGAGTTCGAGCTGACCGAAACCGCGGTGATGCGCCGCAACGAGCTGGTGCGTCAGACCATGGACGCCTTGGGGCGCCTGGGCGTGCGCTTCTCGCTGGATGACTTTGGCACCGGCTTCTCTTCGTTCGTGCACCTGAACAGCCTGCCGATCACCCTGCTCAAGGTGGACCGCAGCTTCGTCGCCGAAATGGAAATGCGCGAAGAAAACCGCAAGCTGGTACACGCCATGATCAACCTGGCGCACAACCTCAACCTCGAGGTGGTGGCCGAAGGTGTCGAGAGTGAGGAACAGATGGCCTTGCTGCGCGGCTTTGGCTGCGATCAGGTGCAGGGCTTTCTGGTCAGCAAGCCGCTGCCGGTCGGGGAGTTGGTGGAATACCTGCAGCAGGTGGCAGGGCCCAAGCTCGCAAGCGTCCTTTAGGGCCTCTGCTCCCACAGAAAAGGACAACACTGTCCCTGTCTGTGGGAGCGGGCTTGCCCCGCGAAGAGGCCGCCAAGTCAGGCCGAAACAGCCGCCTCATCCGTCACCTTGGCCTTGCCCAGCATCCGCTTCATCCGCCATTCAAAGCCCAGGGTCAGCGCCACCGAAGCACACGCCAGCCCCAGTGCCAGCCCCCACCAGACCCCCACAGCACCGCCGCCCAGGGTAAAGGTGAACAGCCAGGCACTCGGCGCCCCGACCAACCAATAGCAGCACAGGCCGATCAGGAAGGTGGTCTTGGCATCCTTCAGCCCACGGATCGAGCCCATGGCAATGGTCTGCACGCCATCGAACAGCTCGAACCACGCCGCCACCATCAGCAGCTGCACCGCCAGCTGGAAGATCGCCGCGAACGCCGGGTCGTGGCGGTCGATGAACAGCCCCACCAGCGCCTCCGGCAGCAGCCAGAACAGCGCAGCAAAGCCGAACATGATGCTCGCGCCAAAGCCGATCCCGACCCGCCCGGCACTGCGCGCCGCCAGCAAGTTGCCGGCACCGAAGTACAGGCCCACGCGCATGGTCACCGCATACGAAAGGCCGGTCGGCACCATGAACGCGGTGGAGACGATCTGCAGGGCGATTTGGTGGGCGCCCAGTTCGGTGCTGCCGAGCACCCCCATGCACAGGGCGGCGAAGGCGAACAGGCCGACTTCCACCATGTAGGTGCCGCCAATCGGCAGGCCCAGGCGCCACAGCTCGCGCAACGCCGGCAGGGAAGGGCGCGACAGGCCCTTGCGCAGCGGGTAGGCGTCGTAGGCCGGGTGCCAGCGGATGTACAGCGCCAGGGCGATGGCCATGCCCATCGACACCACCGCAGTGACCATGCCGATGCCCATCAGCCCGAGCTTGGGCAGGCCGAACATGCCCTCGATCAGCGCGTGGTTGAACAGGTAGTTGAGCACCGTGCCGACCAGGCTGATGACCATCACCGGGGTCGAGCGGCCCAGGGCGCTGGTGAAGCCGCGCAGGGCCATGAACGTCAGGTAGCCGGGCAGCGCCAGCGGCAGCAACGTGAGGAACTGGGCAGCGGATTCGACGTTTTCCGGCTGCTGGCCGAACAGCAGCAACAGCGGTTTGAGGTTCCACAGCACCAGCGCGGCCAGCACCGCCAGGCCCCAGGCCAGCCACAGGCCGTTCTGTGCCAGGCGGGTGGCGCCCTCGATGTCGTTGGCGCCCTTGCGGATGGCCACCAGCGTGCCGACCGCGGCGATCACCCCGAGGCAGAAGATCGACACGAACGAATAGCCCGCCGCGCCCAGGCCGCCGCCGGCCAGGGCCTGCGGGCTGATGCGGGCCATCATCAGGGTGTCGGTGAGCACCATCAGCATGTGCGCCAACTGCGAGGCGATCAGCGGCCCGGCCAGGCGCAGCAAAGCCTTGAGTTCTGTGGTGGGCGCGACGTGCATGGGGGTGTCCTTGTGACTGACTCGGTGAGCGAGGGTGGATTCTGAAGCTTTGGTCAGCTTTGTACAAAAGGATAATAGCGATGGTTGGCATGAGTTGGACTCATGCATATATGATTCCGGCTTTTCCCATCTTGCCCCCGAATACCAGGTACCCCATGTCCCGTCAGCTCCCTCCGCTGTATGCGCTGCGCGCATTCGAAGCGGCCGCCCGGCTGAGCTCGTTCACCCGTGCCGGTGAAGCGTTGTCGATTACCCAGAGCGCGGTCAGCCGGCACATCCGCACCCTCGAGGACCACTTCGCCTGCCGCCTGTTCGTGCGCAGCGGCCGCAGCCTGCAGCTGACCGAGGCCGCCCGGGTGCTGCTGCCCGGTGTGCGCGAAGGCTTCGCAGCGCTGGAGCGCGCCTGCGATACCTTGCGCGGTGAAGATGACATCCTGCGCATGAAGGCCCCCTCGACCTTGACCATGCGCTGGCTGCTGGCGCGGTTGAGCCATTTCCGCCACTTGCAGCCGGGCAACGAGGTGCAACTGACCAGCGCCTGGATGGACGTCGACCACGTCGACTTCAACCAGGAGCCGTTCGACTGTGCGGTGCTGCTCAGCGATGGCGTATTTCCGCCGGAGTGGGAGGTGCGCCCGCTGTTTGCCGAGCTGCTGATCCCGGTGGGCGCCCCGGACCTGCTCGAGGACGGCCCGCTGGACGTGCGCCGGCTGGCCGGCATCGAGCTGCTGCACCCCACGCCCGACAAGCGCGACTGGCGGGAATGGCTGGAGCGCATGGGCCTGGCCGACAAGGTGTCGCTCAAGGGCGGGCAGGTGTTCGACACCCTGGAGCTGGGCATGATCGCTGCGGCCCGTGGCTACGGGATCTCCATGGGCGACCTGCTGATGGTGGCCGAGGATGTGGCGCAAGGGCGCCTGAGCCTGCCTTGGCCGACCGCGGTGCCCAGCGGCATGGACTATTACCTGGTGTGGCCGCGCACAAGGCCGGGGGGCGAGCGCTTGCGGCGCTTGAGTGCGTTCTTGCAGGAAGAGGCGGCGGCGATGAACCTGCCGGATGTGCAGATCCTGCCGGCCCTTTGATTGCCTGAACGGGCCCTATCGCCGGCAAGCCGGCTCCCACAGGTGCGGCGAAAAAATCAAGAACTGTGGTGACCCTGTGGGAGCGGGCTTGCCCGCGAATGGGGCGCAAAGCGCCCCCCGCGATCCTGAGCCTTACACCAACTGCAGGTTCAACGCCTGGGCACAAGCCTGCAGCGACCGCTGCTCGCTCTGCGCATACAGCGCCAGCTCATCCTGCACCTGCAGCCCCAATGCCGCCTCGAACGCCTCGCGGTTGGCATTGCTGCCGTATTCGGCCTGGGCCTCGTCACCCAGGTTGGACTGGAAGATGCCCGCCGCACTCACCGGCAGGAAGTCTTCATACACCAGCGCCTCGAAGTGCACATGGCCTGCCTCGATCAAGCCCGCCAGGGTGGTCGGGCGGCCTTGCTGGTCACGCGCCGCCAGGCCCTTTTCAGTGGCGAAGTAGCGGAAGTAGGCCAGGCCCTGCTCGCGCATCTGCGCCAGGTCATCCGGGAATGGCGCAAAGTGCTGCTGCAGCAGCGCCATGTAGCGCTCGGCATTGGCCTCGGCAGGTACGCCACCCAAGGCTGCGCGGGTGGCATCGAGCAGGCGGTCATACAGCTGGCGCCCTTTGGGCGTGAGTGCCGCGCCACGCTGCTCGATCTCGCCGAAGCGCGCGGTGTGGCTGCCTTCGCTGCCTTGCTGGTCGATGAACGCGACCTTTTCCTGCAGCGCCTTGAAGCTGGTCTGGCGCAACAGGATCGGGTGCCGGCGGGTGGGCGGGCCTTCGACCACGGCCTTGGGCGGGATGCCCTTGGCCGGCATGCCGCGCTGGATCGCATCGATGTCCAGGGTGCGCGGGGTCAGGTGGTTGATGTGCGGGCCTTTGAACGCCACCACGTCGGCAATCAGGCGGTGCTGATCGTGCAGTTGCTGGTACTGCTCGGCAGTGACGGTGGCGTCCTGGTGCCAGCGGAAGGTGTGCAGCGCCTCTTGTACGAAAGCCGCGGCATCCGTGGCGTTCAAGCCGCCGTCACGCTCGTGCTGGGCAATCAGGTCGAGGGCGCGCGGGGTGAAGATCTTGCGCTTGGCCAGGATGCTCTGCGCCAGTTCGCGCAGTTGCGGGTTGTCGATCAGTTCCAGGCGCAGCAGCGAGGTGAACACGCGGAACGGGCTGACATGCAGCGACTGCTCATGCACCGCGCGAAAAGCGGTGGAATGCACCGGTACGCCGGCGGAGCTCAAGTCGTAATAGCCGACCGGCTGCATGCCCATGACCGCGAACAGCCGGGCGATGGTGGCCAGCTCTGCGGCGGTGCCGACGCGGATGGCGCCGTGGCGCTCCTGGTCCAGGCGCTCGATTTCGCCGGTCCAGCGCAGGGCCTCGGCCACGGCGGGCTGCTGGGCCATGACCTGCTGGTTGATTTCGCTCACCAGCTCCAGCAGCGTGCCGTACAGCGGCACTTCCTGTTTGTACATGAGCGACATGGCGGCAGAGAACTGCGCGCGGATGCTGTCGGGGCTGACGAAATCGTGGGCGGGCATCGCTAGCTTCCTGGTTGGGTTCGGACGTTTACATGAAAGCTGGGAATGCACTATGGCCACAAGCGAAAAAAAGTGGCTGTGTCATTCCTTTTTTGATCGACCTTCAGGGCCTCTTCGCGGGACAAGCCCGCTCCCACAGTTAAAGCAGAGGAGCACTTGTGGGAGCGGGCTGGCCCCGCGAAGAGGCCATCACGCCTGAAGCTGTTCCCGAATCCACCCCACCAGCGCCCGCACCTTGGGCACTTCAGCCGCATGCTCGGCATACGCCAGGTAATGCGCCCCGGCACTGTTCATCGCATGGTTCCAGGGAACGACCAGGCTCCCCTCGCTCAACTCCTTGGCCACCAGGTACCGCGGCACCAGCGCTACCCCGCATCCTGCCTGCGCCGCACTCAGCGCCATGTAGAACGTATCGAAGCGCGGCCCGTGGTAGGCGCTGACACTGTGCAACCCCAGCTCCAGGAACCACTCGTGCCAGGCCTCGGGCCGCGATGTGCTCTGCAGCAGCACCAGCTCGGCGAGCTCCCCGGCATCCTGCAGTTCACGCCCGCCCAGCAACTCCGGCGCGCACACCGGCACCACTTGCTCGCGGAACAGCTCGATGCAGGTAGCCCCCGGCCAGGTGCCCTGCCCATAGAAGAACACCACGTCCGCCGAGCCTTGCAGCAAGGCGAACGGCTCCATCTCGTTGCGGATGTCCAGGTGGATGTTCGAGTGGCGCTTGCCAAAACCCTTGAGGTGCGGGATCAGCCAGCGCACGCCAAAACTCGGTTGAGTGGCTACCTTCAATATCTCGGTCTGCTCGCCGTAGGTCAGTACGTAGCGGCTGGACATGTCCACCTGGGTGAGGATCTTGTTGACCTCGGCCAGGTACAGGCTGCCCGCCGGGGTCAGCTGCAGGCGCCGGCGGATACGCAGGAACAGGTGGTGGCGCAGCATGTCTTCGAGCTGCGCCACCTGCTTGCTGACGGCGCTCTGGGTCAGGTGCAGCTCTTCGGCGGCACGGGTAAAACTCAGGTGACGGGCCGCAGCTTCGAAGCACTGCAGGGCGGTCATGGAGGGCACCAGGCGTTTGGACATAGCGGTCTCAGTGGCTCAAATCATTACCTGACGGAATGATATGCGGAATAAAGGTCGTTTGTTGCACCGGTGCGATCGGATTAATACTGATCCACATCATTTTTCCACCCCATCACCCGATGTAGGAGAAGCACAAATGGTTGCTGGATTGCTCGAGCGCCTTGGCGTTGCCGCCGCGGAATACACCCAGGGCGACTACCCTGTTCACACGCCGATCGACGGCAGCCAGATCGCCTCGGTGAAACTGCTCGGCAAAGCCGAGACCACCGCCCGCATCGATCAGGCCCACAGCGCCTTCGAAGCCTGGCGCAGCGTGCCGGCCCCGCGCCGTGGCGAGCTGGTGCGCCTGTTCGGCGAAGTGCTGCGCGCACACAAGGCCGAGCTCGGCGAGCTGGTGTCGATCGAAGCCGGCAAGATCACCCAGGAAGGCCTGGGCGAAGTGCAGGAAATGATCGACATCTGCGACTTCGCCGTCGGCCTGTCGCGCCAGCTGTACGGTCTGACCATCGCCTCCGAGCGCCCTGGCCACCACATGCGTGAAAGCTGGCACCCGCTGGGCGTGGTCGGCGTGATCAGCGCCTTCAACTTCCCGGTGGCAGTGTGGGCCTGGAACACCACCCTGGCGCTGGTGGCCGGTAACGCCGTGGTCTGGAAACCGTCGGAAAAGACCCCGCTGACCGCCCTGGCCTGCCAGGCGCTGTTCGAAAAAGCCCTGAAAGCCTTCGGCGACGCCCCGGCTGGCCTGGCGCAACTGGTGATCGGCGGGCGTGAAGCCGGCGAAGCCCTGGTCGACGACCCGCGTGTGCCGCTGGTCAGCGCCACCGGCAGCACCCGCATGGGCCGTGAAGTCGGCCCACGCGTGGCCGCCCGCTTCGGCCGCAGCATCCTCGAACTGGGCGGCAACAACGCCATGATCCTGGCCCCGAGCGCCGACCTGGACCTGGCCGTGCGCGGCATCCTGTTCTCCGCCGTGGGCACCGCAGGCCAGCGTTGCACCACCCTGCGCCGGCTGATCGTGCACCGTTCGATCAAGGACGAAGTGGTTGCCCGGGTCAAAGCCGCCTACGCCAAGGTGCGCATCGGTGACCCACGCAAGGACAACCTGGTCGGCCCGCTGATCGACAAGCAGTCGTTCGACGCCATGCAAGGTGCCCTGGCCAAGGCCCGCGACGAGGGCGGCCAGGTATTCGGTGGCGAGCGCCAGCTGGCCGACCAGTACCCCAATGCCTACTACGTGTCGCCGGCGATTGCCGAGATGCCGGGGCAAAGCGACGTGGTGCGCCATGAAACCTTCGCACCGATCCTCTACGTGCTGGCCTACGACGACTTCGAAGAAGCGCTGCGCCTGAACAACGAAGTGCCGCAAGGCCTGTCGTCGTGCATCTTCACCACCGACCTGCGTGAGGCGGAGCGCTTCCAGAGCGCCTCGGGCAGCGACTGCGGCATTGCCAACGTCAACATCGGCACCAGCGGTGCCGAGATCGGCGGGGCGTTTGGTGGCGAGAAGGAAACCGGCGGTGGTCGCGAGTCGGGTTCCGATGCCTGGAAGGGCTACATGCGTCGCCAGACCAACACCGTGAACTACTCGCGCGAGCTGCCGCTGGCGCAGGGTATCGTGTTCGACTGATGCTGCATGGCCGGGGGCGCTGCCCCCGGTTCGCCGGCAAGCCGGCTCCCACAGTGATCGCGCCGAGCATGCGATCCTTGTGGGAGCCGGCTTGCCGGCGATGGGCTGCACGCCAGCCCCAACAAGAACAATATGCTGGAGCCGGCCATGTCCGAATTGCGTCAACAATGCTTGTGGGAACACGTCAGCCAACCGACCGTCGCCGCCCAGGCCCTGGCCGGTGAGCACAAGGCCGATGTGTGCGTGATCGGTGGCGGCATCACCGGCCTGTCGGCGGCCATCCACCTGCTCGAACAGGGCAAGTCGGTGATCCTGCTGGAGGCCTGGAAGATCGGCCACGGCGGCTCCGGACGCAACGTCGGCCTGGTCAATGCCGGCACCTGGATCCGCCCCGACGACGTCGAGGCGACCCTGGGCCAGAAGCAGGGCAGCCGCCTGAACAAGGTGCTGGGCGACGCCCCGGGCGAGGTGTTCGCCATGATCGAGCGCCTGGGCATCGACTGCCAGGCCCAGCACAAAGGCACCCTGCACATGGCGCACAACGCCACCGGCATCGCCGACCTCGAAGCCCGCCACGAACAATGGCGCCGCCGTGGGGCTGATGTGGAGCTGCTGACCGGCGCCCAGTGCCAGGAATACTGCGGCACCGACAAGATTTCTGCCGCGCTGCTCGACCGCCGCGCCGGCACCATCAACCCCATGGGCTACACCCAGGGCCTGGCGGCGGCCGTGGCGCGCCTGGGCGGCAAGCTGTTCCAGCAGTCGTCGGTCGAAGGCCTGGAGCGTGAGGGCGACGCCTGGCGGGTGAAGACCGCACGCGGCTCGGTACGCGCTGACAAGGTGGTGATCTCCACCGGCGCCTACACCGAAGGCGACTGGAGCAACCTGCAGAAGCAGTTCTTCCGTGGCTACTACTACCAGGTGGCGTCCAAGCCCCTGCACGGCGCAGCCGCCGACAAGGTGCTGCCGCACGGCCAGGGCTCGTGGGACACCCGCACGGTGCTCAGCAGCATCCGTCGCGATGACCAGGGCCGCCTGCTGCTCGGCAGCCTCGGCCGGGTCGACAACAAGCCGGCGTGGTTCGTGCGCAGCTGGGCCGATCGCATCCAGAGCCATTACTACCCGCAGCTGGGCAAGGTCGAGTGGGAGATGCACTGGACCGGTTGCATCGATTTCACCCCCGACCACCTGATGCGCCTGTTCGAACCGGCGCCGGGGCTGGTGGCGGTGACCGGCTACAACGGCCGCGGCAATACCACCGGCACGGTGATTGGCCGGGCCTTTGCCGAGTTCCTGCTCAAGGGGGAGGCGGGCAGCCTGCCGATTCCGTTCTCGCCGATGACCGGGGTCAGTGCGCCTTCGTTGCGCACGGCGTTCTATGAGTCCGGGTTCTCGCTGTATCACGCCGGGCAATGCTTGAGAGTTGTGTTGTAGGCGCAGGCCCCATCGCCGGCAAGCCGGCTGCCACAGGGATGGGTGGTGAACCATTGTGGGAGCCGGCTTGCCGGCGATGGGGCCAGTGCTATTTGTGCAACCAGCTCAGGAAGCCACCTTTCTTGATGACCGCCGGCTTCTGCTCCAGCAGTGACTGGCTCGATTGCTGCCGGGTTCGCTGCAGCCTGGTCAACGCCGTCTTCACCTCCTGGCGCTCCTCCAGGCAACTGCGCACCTGCTCCTTGTCGATGCGAAACAGCAGGCAACTGGTCAGGCTGCGAAACTCGGCATTGGACTGCTCAGCATCGAGCAAACCCTCGACGCCCAGCACCTCGCCGGGGCCCATGCGCCCGGCCTCGATCAGTTTGTCGCCGTCGCGGATGGCCGCCGAAACCACGCCGGTGCCGATCACCAGCAGGTAGTCCGACGTGTCGCCCACGCCCAGGATCACCTGGTCTGCCAGGTACTCCACCGAGGTCATGCGCTGGCTCAGGCTGTCCTTCTCGTCGCTGCTCAACGCTCGGAAGATCCGCACATCCTCGAGCAGCGCGCGTTGCCGGTTCCAGGCGCGTGCCGGCTGGGTGTCGGCATTCCAGATCACGCCGCTGGCCTCCAGGTGGCGGTGGGCGAGGTCGAACATGTGGTTACGCACTTCGAGCTTCTGGCCCATGCTGGCCACGAAACCGCTGGCCTCGTACTCCACCGACTCAAGGCTGGCGCTTTTGATCGCCACCTTGGGCGGCGGGTTGCTCAACAGCGCGCGGGTGCCCTGCAGGGTCTTTTCCAGGGCATCGATGACGCGCCGTGGCCGCACGCTGGCGGGCACCACCATGCTGATCGATACCCCGTGCACATCATTGGGCTGGCTGAAATTGAGCAGCTTGGCCTTGGCCGCCACCGAGTTGGGGATCACCGCCAGGCTGCCATTGCCGGTGAGCAGGCGGGTCGCGCGCCAGTCGATGTCGATGACCTTGCCCTCGGTGCCATCGATGCTGATCGAGTCGCCGATCTGATAGGGGCGGGTGGTGTTCAGCACGATGCCCGAGAATACATCGCTGAGGGTGCTCTGCAATGCCAGGCCAATGACGATCGCCATCACCCCGGAGGTGGCCAGCAGGCCTTTGACCGGCAGGTTGAGCACGTAGGCGGCGGCCGCCACGATGGCGACCAGGAAGGTCACCGCCCCCAACACATCCTGCAGCAGCCGGCCGGTGTGGCTGCTGCGGGCCACCAGCAGCACGCCGGTGACCACCGTCACCACGCGCGCGGCGAACAGCCACCAGGCGATGCCCAGCACCGTGGCCAGCAGGTTGCGCGCCACATCCTCTGCCCAGGGCGCCGGTTGCAATGGGCTGACGCCGGCACTGATCAGCACCCCGGTGAACAGCAGGAACAGGCCCACCCGCAGGCCGATGCGCAGCGCCCGCCGGCCAGCCGCGATCAGGTGCCAGAGCAGCATGTCGAGCGCGATCAGCACGAAGCCGATCAGCAAGGGGTAGTGCTGGATGAGTGCGAGCATGCGGGTCTCGTCGCAGAGGGCTGTTGCTAGTAAAGAGCAGGTTGGCTGCAATTACTACTGGCCAGGCGCGCGACGCGCAGCGGTTGCACGGGGAGGGTGCGGCTCGCTGCACGCGCAGGAGCCGCAGGGGCATCAGAACATGAAGTAGACGCTGGCGCTGGTCTGGTCCAGGTCGATGTCGCCGACCTTCAGCACTTCCTGTTCCAGGCGCACGCCCAGGTTGCGCAGCACGTCCACCTCGACACCCAGGCCGTAGGTCATGTCCAGGTCGTTGCTGTCGCCGGCGATGTCGTGGTCGGCGTCCCAGGCATGCACGCCGAGGCTGCCGAACAGGCGCACCCGCTGCCCGATCGGCATGCCCAGGTGAGCAGTGGCCTGCACCGAGTGGCCATCGAAGTTGCCGTGGTCGCCATCGAAATGCCCCAGGTCGACCCAGGCACCTTCGAACGCCAGGTAAGGGTTCACGCGGTAGCCGACGAAGGCCTTGTAGGCGGTGTCGTCGTCGCTGATCTGGTGCTCGTCGATTTCAACGCGGGTCAGGCCACCGCCGACATAAAGGCCGCGGTCATCGGCCAAGGCGTTGAAGGTGCTGAGCATGAACAGGGCAGCAGCAAGCGGTTTTGCGAATTTCATCAGTCATCCAAGGGCTTGAGTAGGGAGGAGGATGGCCAGGTCAGGCCGGTTTGCTCGGCTGGAACTCCCGGTCCAGGCGTTCCCGAATCTGCTGGGCGGCGCTATCCAGGGCGGGATAGAAGTCCTCGACCACCGGGGTCTTGGACTGGCCGATGTTCTTGCCGCTCACGCGGTCCAGGGCGCGGGCGAGCATTTCGCCGGTCTGGCTGTCGCTGACTTCACTTTTCAGGAACAGGTACAGGGTTTCATCGCGGACCCCGGTGGCATGCAGGGAAAGGCCGACCAGCATGCCGATGGGGATGTATTCGGTGACATTGGGGTCACGCGGGGCACGTTCGATATCGGCAATCGAAACGTTGAGCGACAGGGACTTTGCCGTGGGCTTGTCGACCAGGCGGTAGCCTGCGTCGGTCAGCTGTTTTTCCAGCTGGCCTCGGAAGCGCTGGCGCAGCTTTTCGGCGTCGCCGTCGAACTTGGCAACGCGCGGGTCGCGGCTGTCGAGCGAGAAGGTTTTTGGCAGGTTGATGAACACGACCTTCTCATGCTGGGCAGAGAGCGGCGCAGCAGAGCGCTTCCAGGCCAGTGTCTTGTCATCGTGCTCGATGACCTGCAGATCCGTGTTGGCTTGTTCCTTGGGCGTGACTTCGGTGTCGATGCTGGGCGCCATCGAACAACCGAACAAGGTGAGCGTGCATAGAAAAATCGAAAGTTGCTTGAGCGGCATAGTGACTCCTGTTGACCTCACATCGAGGCGGCAAACCTCGGCGCAATCTGCGCGTTGGCTGAGGAAAACAGGAATCAAAAATCGTCATTTGTACCCACCGCTTGCCACAGGTCATCAGTCGTTCATGCAGCGCAGCCGGTCCAGTTCGAGGATGTAGTAGCACAGCGCGTTGCCGCGGCTGGGCAGCACTGCCAGGTTGAGCATCGAGCCCAGGCGGAAGTACTGGCGGGAGAACAGCAGTTCGGAATGGCGGCTGACGTTGAACAACTGCTGCTCGCTGCTGGCCTGGATGTCTTCGACCTTGAGCTTGATTCGCCAGCGCGAGGTTTGCACCACGGACGCGCCCACGGCGATATGCCGTTCCTTGTCCCCCAGGCGCTCGAGCAGGCTGATCACCGCACTGGGTTCGCTGATGGTCAGGCGCTCCTTGAAGTCCAGTGTGTCGTCGCCCATGAAGTGATGGCCTTCAGAGCGATAGGGCTGGCTGTTTTCGTAGGGCACGGACCAGGCGAAGCACAGCGCAGCCAGGCAGGCCGCGAAAACCGCCGCGATGATCAGTGCATGCCGCCATGGCGCAGCGTCGTTATTCATCTTTAACCCCCAGGCACTGGTTGATCATGCTGATGAGCCGCTCCTCGCGATAGGAAAATTCCAGGTTGTAGGCGTCCCCGGATTTTTGAATGCAGGAAAGATTGGTGCGCGAGCCGGTACGGCTGATAAACAGTTCGCCTAATAGCGGCTGGGTAGTAATACCCGAACTCAAGATATCGGCCTTGAGTGCGTCGACATCCTGTTTGCTTTTGCCGACGGCGGTGATTGAGAGTTCACCTTCGGTCAGAATGGTTATCACATGCAGATCATGGGTGGGCTTGTAACCGCTATACAGTTGCCACAGGGTAAACAGCGCAAACAGTGCCACTGCCAGATAACCCAGGCGCAGCGGCTTGCTCAGGCGCTGCCTTCGAGCCGGTGGGGGTGTGCTCGCAGGGCCCTGGGCAGGCGCTGGCTCGCAGGCCGGCTCGGCGGCAGCGTCGTCTGGGCACAGCAGATGATCGCTGTTGAAGCGATAGCCACGGCGCGGCACGGTGACCAGCAGGTCGTGGTCCTTGCTGTCGCCAAGGATGTTGCGCAGGGTGAAGATGGACTGGTTGAGGCTGCCGGCCGAGACCACCCGATCATCCCAGGCGAAGGCCATGATGGCCTCGCGCGAGCAGATTTCCCCGGGCTCGAGCAGCAGCAGTTCGAGTATTCGAGCGTCTGCGCGGGCCAGGGTTATTTCTTCTGGCGGGGTGTGTAGAGGTTTTATCGATAGCGTGTATTGATCAGGATCAAACTCCACAAGGGCGCTATTTTTTAATCGAAAATAGTGGCTCATGTATCACATCGCGCGTTGTGAAAATTGCCGGCCATTATAGGGGCGATAATTAACGGTGCAAGTCGACAGGGTGCACTTGTGACGGAAGGTTTAGGTGAATAAGCTATAGATGGTTAATTATTTCAATGTGGAAACAAAGTTGCGGAAGTTAAATATTTAACTTCCCTTGATGGTGTTGGGGCCCAGGCGGCTGTCTTTGAAAAGGGGTGCGAGGCATCGTTCACAAAATAGAACGCTAAGGCCAATTTTCGCAGTCTACCGCTGCAAAGGTGATGATTTTAATGTGTGTCCATCAACGCGAAACACCCAACACACACACTGAATCACCACCTCAAGGAGCACCGCCATGACCTCGTTCAAATACAACCGCCTGAACAAAGATGACGCCGCCGTGCTGCTGGTCGACCACCAGGCCGGCCTGCTGTCGCTGGTTCGCGACATCGAGCCGGACGCGTTCAAGAACAACGTGCTGGCCCTGGCCGACCTGGCCAAATTCTTCAACCTGCCGACCATCCTTACCACCAGCTTCGAGCAAGGCCCCAACGGCCCGCTGATGCCCGAGCTCAAAGCGCTGTTCCCGGATGCCCCGTACATCGCTCGCCCAGGCCAGATCAATGCCTGGGACAACGAAGACTTCGTCAAGGCCGTGAAGGCCACCGGCAAGAAGCAGCTGATCATCGCCGGTGTCGTGACCGAGGTGTGCGTGGCGTTCCCGGCGCTGGCCGCGCTGGAAGAAGCGTTCGAAGTGTTCGTGGTCGCCGATGCCTCCGGCACCTTCAACGCCATGACCCGCGATGCGGCCCACAACCGCATGACCCAGGCCGGTGCGCAGATGATGACCTGGTTCGGCGTCGCCTGTGAGCTGCACCGCGACTGGCGCAACGACATCGAAGGCCTGGCCGCGCTGTGCTCCAACCACATCCCGGACTACCGCAACCTGATCACCAGCTACAACGCCTTCAACGCCGGCAAGTAAGCGGCCCTGCCGGGCACCCGCAACGGTGCCCGGCACGCGCGGTAGATCCCGCCAACCCCTCGCTCATCCCAAGGAACGCCGATGAACACTTCAGGCCAAGACAACCGCAACGTGGTGACGCTGGTGATCCAGCACAAAGTCCGCGCCCCGGCGCTGGCGAGCTATGAAGCCTGGCTCAAGCGCACCGTCAGCACCGCGCGGCAACAGCCGGGGCACCTGGACGTCAACGTGATCCGCCCGGATGGCGATGGGCTGCACTTCACCACCGTGGTGCGCTTCGCCGATGCCAGCCTGCTGCAGGCCTGGCTCAACTCGGCCGAGCGCCAGGCGCTGGTCAGCGAAGTGCTGCCGCTGCTCGAAGGCGGCGACAACCCCCAGGTGCATGAAGACCCGGAGTTCTGGTTCACCCCGCCGAGCACCCGGGCCCCGCAGCCACCGCGCTGGAAGCAGGCGCTGCTGACCTACCTGGTGATCTGCCCGATGACCCTGATCGTGCCGCAACTGCTGGCGCCGCTGTTCGCGCGCTTCCCGCAGCTGGGCTGGGGGATCCTCGGCAACCTGATCGTCAACCTGTTCATCATTCTGCCCGTGGTGTTCTACATCATGCCCTGGGTCACCCGCCGCTGCGCCAACTGGCTGCGCGGCTGAGCCAGCCAGCACCAGCGCTGGCGGTTGCTAGGCTTGAACAACCCCAACCATCCTGCATCGCTCCAAGGAGGTTCCATGATTGCCGACCTGATCCTGTTCAATGGCAAACTGCACACGGTGGACCGTGAGCAGCCCACCGCCAGCGCTGTCGCCATCAAGGATGGCCGCTTCATTGCCGTGGGCGCCGACGCCGTGGCCATGGCCCACAAGGGCGCTGGCACGCAGGTCATCGACCTCAAGCAGCGCACGGTGATCCCGGGCCTGAACGACTCGCACCTGCACCTGATCCGCGGCGGCCTGAACTACAACCTGGAGCTGCGCTGGGAAGGCGTGCCCTCGGTGGCCGATGCCATGCGCATGCTCAAGGACCAGGCGGCGCGCACGCCCTCCCCGCAATGGGTGCGTGTGGTGGGTGGCTGGAACGAATTCCAGTTCGCCGAAAAACGCATGCCGACCCTGGAAGAAATCAACCAGGCCGCCCCCGATACCCCGGTGTTCCTGCTGCACCTGTACGACCGCGCGCTGCTCAACCGCGCCGCGCTCAAGGCGGTGGGCTACGACAAGGCCACGCCCAACCCGCCGGGCGGGGAAATCCAGCGTGACAAGTTCGGCAACCCGACCGGCATGCTCATCGCCCGGCCCAACGCGGCGATTCTCTACGCCACGCTGGCCAAGGGGCCGAAGCTGCCGCTGGAGTACCAGGTCAACTCCACCCGCCAGTTCATGCGCGAGCTCAACCGCCTGGGCCTGACCAGCGCCATCGATGCCGGCGGCGGTTACCAGAACTTCCCCGATGACTACCAGGTGATCCAGGAATTGGCCGACAACGGCCAGCTGACCGTGCGCATCGCCTACAACCTGTTCACGCAAAAACCCAAGGAAGAGCTGGACGATTTCCGCAAGTGGACCTCCAGCGTCAAGCTGCACAGCGGCACCGACTTCCTGCGCCACAACGGCGCCGGTGAAATGCTGGTGTTCTCCGCCGCCGACTTCGAGGACTTCCTCGAACCGCGCCCGGACCTGCCGCAAACCATGGAAGAAGAACTGGAACCGGTGGTCCGCCACCTGGTCGAGCAGCGCTGGCCGTTCCGCCTGCACGCCACCTACAACGAATCGATCTCGCGCATGCTCGACGTGTTCGAGAAGGTCAACCGCGACATCCCGTTCAATGGCCTGCCGTGGTTCTTCGACCACGCCGAAACCATCACCCCGCAGAACATCGAACGTGTGCGGGCGCTGGGCGGCGGCATCGCCATCCAGGACCGCATGGCATTCCAGGGTGAGTACTTCGTCGATCGCTATGGCGCCAAGGCCGCCGAGCACACCCCGCCGATCAAGCGCATGCTCGAGATGGGCGTGCCGGTTGGCGCCGGTACCGACGCCACGCGGGTTTCCAGCTACAACCCATGGACGTCGCTGTACTGGATGGTCAGCGGCAAGACCGTCGGTGGCATGGAGCTGTATCCGGAGGGCCTGGGCCGTGACACCGCGCTGCAGCTGTTCACCCAGGGCAGTGCGTGGTTCTCCAGCGAGCAGGGCAAGAAAGGCCAGCTCAAGGTTGGCCAGCTGGCGGACCTGGCGGCGCTGTCGCTGGACTTCTTCAGTGTCGAGGAAGAGGCGATCAAGGGCATCGAGTCGGTGCTGACCATCGTCGATGGCAAGGTGGTGTATGGCGCCGCCGAATTCGACAAGCTTGGCCCGGCGCCGATGCCGGTGCTGCCGGAGTGGTCGCCGGTGGCCAAGGTGCCGGGGCACTGGCGTGCGGGTGCGCCGTCACTGGCGGCGGCCGTGCACCAGTGCAGCGGGCCTTGCGGGGTGCATGCGCACAGCCATGACAAGGCGCGGCAGTCGAGTGTGCCGGTGAATGACTTCCAGGGGTTCTGGGGGGCGCTGGGGTGTTCGTGCTTCGCGTTTTGAAGTGAGTTGATCCTGCTGGCCCCATCGCTGGCAAGCCAGCTCCCACAGGTAATGCACTGTCCCTGAGTGCAGCGCTGTACCTGTGGGAGCTGGCTTGCCAGCGATGGGGCCATGGTGCATTCACGCCATGTCGCTGACAGCGAACTCCTCGGCCAGGTGATCGATCAGTGCGCGCACCGACGGCAGCAACCCGCGCCGCGATGGGAAGATCGCATGCACGATGCCGCAGCGCGGATGCCACTGCGGCAACAACTCCACCAGCCTGCCTTCTGCCAGGTCCTCGCGCACCGCCACGCGCGGCAAGTGCGCAATGCCAACCCCGGCCACCACGAAATGGCGCAGCGCGAACAGGTCATCGGTGACCATGCGCGGTGTATGCGGGATGACGATGCTGCTGCCGCTTCCCTCGCCCTGGAACAACTCCCACTGGTATTCACGCTGGGCGCTGCCCCAATGCACGCTGGGCAAGGTGCCGAGCAGTTGCGGGTCGAAGCCTGCCGGCAGCTGCTCGAGGTACTGCGGGTGGCCCACCAGGCACTGGGTGCTGTTGCTCAGCACCTTCATCACCATGTCGGTGTTCTCCAGCGGCGGGAAGCGCACCCGCAGCGCCAGGTCGAAGCCCTCGTGCAGCAGGTCGACCCGGCGGTTGGTGCTCTCGATGAACAGTTCCACCTGCGGGTACTTGAGCATGTAGCGGGTCAGCATCGGCCCGACCCAGGCATTGAGCAGGGTGGTGGGGCAACTGATGCGCACCAGGCCGCGGGGTTCGCTGCGGTTGCGCTCGATGATCTCCGCCGCGCCCTCGGCTTCCACGCGCATGGCCAGGCAGCGGTTGTAGTAGGCCTGACCGATCTCGGTCAGCGAGCAGTGCCGGCTGGTGCGGTGCAGCAGGCGCACGCCGAGGCGCTCCTCGAGGTCGGCGATGCGCCGGCTGAGCTTGGACTTCGGCATGTCCAGCGCCCGCCCGGCGGGGGCGAAGCCGCCATGTTCGACGACTTGGGTGAAATAGTAGAGGGAGTTCAAATCTTCCACTGATCGTTCTCCGGACGGAACGCGAAAGGCAATTTTCGCAGTCTACCGCAGCAAAGGTGGTGATTTTAGTCTTTGCTCGAGGTAGCCAATCCACGGATTCGGCGTGGCCCTTGAACTACGCCCACAATCCTTGTGGGAGCCGGCTTGCCGGCGATTGGGCCGTAGCAGACACCCACAGTTCCGACGCTGTAGAGCAATCCCATTCGGTTAGACCACGGCTGGTGTTTGCCTGACACTCAATCCGCATCCGAATCGAACAACCGCTCCAACTCCAACCGCGCTTCCTTTGCCGTCTGCATCACCTTGGCCCGGTCATTGCGCACCTGCCCCTGGGCTACCAGTACTTCCTCGTCATGCTGGGTAAAGCGCTCGATCCGGTCTGCCGCCTGCTCGCGGCTCAATCCCAAGCCCACCAGTGCCCGGCGGGTCATCTCCAGGCTCGAATAGAACGTCTCGCGGATCGGCTCGGCGCCCACGTCCACCAGCTTGTGCACATGCTGGCGGTTGCGGGCGCGGGCCAGCACTTTCAGGTGCGGGTACAGGCGCTTGACCCGCTCCGCCGTGCGCGTGGTGACTTCCGGGTCGTCGGTGGTGATCACGAAATACTCCGCCTCGCCGACCTTGGCCGCATGCAGCACTTCGGCGCGCAGCGGGTCGCCGTAGAACACCGGCGCCTGTTCGAACATGCGGGTCATCTCGATGGCATCCACCGAGGTTTCCAGGGCAATGAACGGGATCTTCTGCGCCCGCAGGATGCGCGACACGATCTGCCCCATGCGGCCCATGCCGACGATCACCACGCGCGGGGTGCCGGCGTCGATGGCCTTGTACTGCTCGGGCACTTCACGCGGCGGTTGCGGGCGCTTGAGGGCGCGGGCGCAGCCGAGCATCAGCAGCGGGGTGATGGCCATCGACAGGGTGATGGTCATCAACAGCAGGTCGTAGGTCTGGGTGTCGAACAAGCCCTGGTCCTTGCCCAGCTTGAACACCACGAAGGCAAATTCGCCACCGGCCGCCAGCACCATGCCCAGGCGCAGCGCACTGGCGCTGTTCAGCCCGCCGGCCAGGCGCCCGATACCGATCAGCAGCACCAGCTTGACCGCCACCAGCAGCAGGGTCAGGCCCAGCAATACCAGGGGCATTTCCAGCAACAGGCGCAGGTTGGCGCCCATGCCGACGCTGATGAAGAACAGCCCCAGCAGCAGGCCCTTGAACGGTTCGATCTGCGACTCCAGCTCATGCCGGTATTCCGAGTCGGCCAGCAACAGGCCGGCGAGAAACGCCCCCAGCGCCATCGAGACCCCGGCCTCTTCCATCAGCCATGCAGTACCGATCACCACCAGCAGCGCGGTGGCGGTGGACACTTCGGGCAAGCCAGTGCGGGCGACGATACGGAACACCGGGCGCAGCAGGTAGCGGCCGCCGACGATGACCACGGCAATGCTGGCGAACACCTTCAGGCCGTGCTGCAGGCTGTCGCCGTGGCTGGTGTCCGGGCCGTTCGCCGCCAGCAAAGGCACCAGGGCGATCAGCGGGATCGCGGCGATGTCCTGGAACAGCAGGATGGCGAAGGCCAGGCGGCCGTGGGGCGCGTTCAGCTGCTTGCTCTCGGCCAGGCTCTGCAGGCCCAGGGCGGTGGACGACAACGCCAGGCCCAGGCCCAGCACCACGGCGGCCGGCAGTGACTGGCCGAAGCCGAACCAAGCGATGGCGCCGATCACCGCGCCGGTCAGCAGCACCTGCGCAGTGCCGACGCCGAACACCGATCTGCGCATCAGCCACAGGCGCTTGGGCGAGAGCTCCAGGCCGATGATGAACAGCAACAGGACCACGCCCAGTTCGGAGATGTGCGCCACGCTTTCGGTGTCGCGGATCAGGCCCAGGGCCTGGGGGCCGATGGCCACGCCGGCGAGCAGGTAGCCGATCACGGCACCCAGTTGCAGGCGTTTGGCCAGGGGCACGGCGAGGACAGCGGCGAGCAGGAAGATCACCGCGGTTTGCAGAAGGCTGCCTTCGTGTGGCATTGGCTCGTACTCCATGAGCTGCCGGGGCAGCGTTAGAACAGTGTGGAGCACAATTCTGGGGAATGCGGCCGGCCCAGACAATCTGCCAGCCGGGAGACACATCGTCCTGTCACGGGTGACAGTTCAGGGGCTTGCAGGGCGGTATTGCAGCGCTTCGGCCAGGTGCGGCCTGGCAATCGCTGGCGCCCCCTCGAGATCCGCAAGTGTGCGCGCCACCTTCAACAGCCGGTGCGCTGCGCGCAAGGACAGGCTCAAGCGCTCGCAGGCATTTTCCAGCCAGGCCTGGTCGGCGGTTTGCAGGGGGCAGTGACAGCGCAGCCCTTCAAGGTCGAGAAACGCGTTGGCACAGCCTTGGCGGCGTTGCTGCACTTCGCGCGCCGTGGCCACGCGGGCCGCCACAGCGGCGCTGGTTTCGCCGCTGGGCTGATGGTTGAGCGTGGTGCTTTCACGGGCCACGGTCAGGTGCAGGTCGATGCGGTCGAGCAAGGGTCCGGACAGCTTGTTGCGGTAGCGCTGGATCTGCTCGGTGCTGCAGCGGCAACGCCCGGTAGGGTCGCCGAGGTAACCGCACGGGCAGGGGTTCATCGCCGCCACCAGCTGGAAGCGGGCGGGGAAGCGCACCTTGTCCCGCGCCCGGGCGATCACGATCTCGCCGGACTCCAGCGGTTCGCGCAGCACTTCCAGTACGCGCCGTTCGAACTCCGGCAATTCGTCCAGAAACAGCACGCCATGGTGCGCCAGGGTGATTTCACCGGGTTGCGGCCTGCTGCTGCCGCCCACCAGGGCGGGGCCCGACGCCGAGTGGTGCGGGTGGCGAAAGGGCCGCTGCGGCCAGCTGTTGAGCGGTGCCCGCCCACTGACCGACTGGATGGCCGCCACCTCCAGCGCTTCATGCTCATCCAGCGGCGGCAGCAGGCCCGGCAGACGGCTGGCGAGCAGGGTCTTGCCGGTGCCCGGAGGGCCGGTAAACAGCAGGTTGTGTGCGCCGGCCGCAGCCAGAAGCAAGGCGCGCTTGGCGGCGATCTGCCCTTGTACTTCGCTCAGGTCCGGGTAGGGCTGGCTTTGCAGTATCAAGCCATTGGCGGCAAAGGGCGGCAGTGGTACCTGCCCGTTCAGGTGCGCCACCAGCTCCAGCAGGTGCCCGACCGCATACACCACCAGCCCGCCGGCCAGGCTTGCCTCCTCGGCATTCTCCCGGGGCACCACCAGCGCCCGGCCCGCTTCGCGTGCTGCCAACGCGGCGGGCAGCACACCTTGTACCGGGCGCAGCTTGCCGGACAGCGCCAGTTCGCCGAGGCATTCGAGGTCGACCAGTGCCGCCACCGGCACCTGTGCGTCGGCGGCAAGGATGCCCAGGGCGATGGCAAGGTCGTAGCGCCCGCCATCCTTGGGCAGGTCGGCGGGGGCGAGGTTCTGCGTTATGCGCCGTTGCGGGTAGTTCAGCCCGGAGTTGACGATGGCGCTGCGCACCCGGTCCTTGCTTTCCTTGACGGTGGTTTCCGGCAAACCGACCAGGGTGAGGTGGGGCAGGCCGTTGGCCAGGTGGGTTTCGACGCTGACCGCCGGCGCCTGCACGCCCACCTGGGCGCGGCTGTGAACGAGGGCAAGGGACATGGACGCTCCGTTGTCGCGGATGAGGGCGCCGCTTCCTGCGGCCCTGGCAAGCATAGTGAGGCGCAGGGGCGGCAACGCAACAAGAATGCGTCGGGGTTTTTCAGGTCAGGGATTTTCCCTGCGCATTCATACAATCTGACAAATAATGGATCCAATATCTTTGCGCAGCGCCGAACTATGGCTTAGTGTTCAAAGGTTATTGCCGTTGCCACCGGACGACAACGCGATCCAGAAAATGGACTTAAGGTACTGCCCGTGCAAACCCTCAATCACACCCGCCAGCAGATTCGCGAACGGGTGCAAGCCAATGAATTCGCTGAGCTCAGCCGCTTCTTCGATAGCCTTCAGGTGCATTGGCAGCAGGCGCCGCCCGGTGCCTGCCCGGCCTACATGGAAGCCGTGCAGGGGCATATGCTGCTCGACTGGGACAGCCACGGCAGCAAGGCGCTGACCCAGCTGCTCAGGGCGTGGATCGACGCCTGCCCCAAGGCTTATCACCCGCAAGTCGCGATGGGTTTCCATTGCCTCAACCGCGCCTGCCACATCCGTGGCAGCGCTGGCGCCAATGCCATTTCCCAAGCGCGCAGGCTGGCGGCCGAGCAGGCCTGCGAGATGGCTGCGGCGCACTTCCTGCGGGCCATGGAGCGCAACTCGCAACCGGTGGCTGCGGCCATCGGGATGCTGCAGATCAGCGGGCATTTCCATGAGCCGGGCTGGCTGGTCGAACTGTTTCTGGGCCAGGTGGCACGCTTTCGACCCAGCGCCCACGCCGATGTGGAAGTGCAGGAGGCGGCAGCGCCGCTGCTGGTCAAACATGGCCTGGCACCGCTGGTGGAGCTGCCGCAGTCATTGCCTGGCTGCCTTGAGGCGCGCCTGCCTGAAGGGGAGGGTGCCAAGGATTACTGGCTGCGCCATGCGCTGGCCTGGCAGCCCGGTTGCTTCGAGGCGATAGAGGCGTTTGCACGCTACCTGACGCCGCAATGGGGCGGCAGCTACCAAGCCATCGATGATCTTGCCAACGGCCCACTGTGCCAGCGCTGGGATGAGCGGCTGCGCAATGGCATCCGCTGGTTGGCCGTGGAAGACGCGTTCTGGCTTCCGGGCGCGGAGCAGTCGCCACACATCGAGGCCTGGCAGCACACTTTCGAAGCGTGGGCGAAGCGGGATCTCAGGGCCAAGGAGCGCGCGACTTTGCTGGCCTTGCGCGGGGCCCTGCGCTACGCATCGCTGCAGGATTACCCGGGTGCGCAGCAGGACTTCATCGACAGCGTCGAGCTTTACCCAGACCAGGGTTTCGTATCGACCATCGGCCAGCCGTTCTACAGCTTCGTCTGCCTGGTGTTGTTCCAGGGAAAGCCAGAAATCATCCCCGCTTTTCGTACCGCCATCGAGCGCCTCTGTGAAAGCCGCAGGCAGGCTGCAGCCTGCGCACTGCGGGCAGTGGGGCATCAGTTCGGCCTGTGGGGGTTTCAGCCATGCAGCGAGCAGGCAAGCGCCTGGTTGCAGGCTGCGGTCAGTCGCCAGTGCGGGCGCGAGGGCCTGGGTTTCGATGTGCTGGAAGTGCCTCGCCTGCTCTGGGCCGCCAGGCAGCACGAGGCGGCGTATTTCCTTTTCCAGCAGTGCGCCGAGCGCAAGCTGCCAGACGCCGCCGCCGCGCTGTATGCGTTGCACTGTGGGCACATGTCCGACACGCCCGAGCACTACCAGAATGCGGCGTCAGCGCAGCATTGGCTGGTGTGCGCGGCGCAGTCAGGCAGCCAGTTGGCCAAGTACGACCTGGCCTGCCAGCGCATGCGCGACAGCCAGGCGCTGCGCGAGCGTGGTGCGATGCTGGCGGTCAGGCGCTTGCTGCTCGACTGCCTGGGCAACGAGCAGCTCGATGCCCGGGCGCGCCTGCAACTGGGCGTGCTGCAACGATCATTCGGCGATGAGCGCGAGCATGCGGAAGGGGTCGCCTACCTGCTGGGGCTGGTCGAGTTTCCCGATGCGGCAGTCGCCGGGCGTGCCTGCGCGGAACTGGCGCTGGCGTGGATGCATGGCCAGGGCACCCGCAAGCAGAGCCGCTTTGCCGCCATCGAGTGGGCCAACCGGGCGCTGGCGCTGCAACCTGAAGATGTGGCGATCGAGCAGATACACGCGCAGATACTCAATTCGCACAGTGTGGTGAAGACGCTGATCACGGTATGCGGCGCCACCTTGTTTCGCGGCGATCTGCATGCCCGGGAGCTGCCGCCGAAAGCCGGCGGCCCTGCAACGGACCGCCAGCGGGCGTCTGCTTGAGGCGCCGCCGCCTTACGGCTTGGCGCCAAGAATGATGTGCGACGCCTTGATCAGCGCGGTGGCCTTGACGCCAGGCGCCAGGCCCAGTTCCTGCACGGCATCGCGGGTGACGATGGCGAACACTTCGGTGCCACCGGCCAGTTTCAGCACCACTTCGGCGTTGACCGCGCCGTCGCCCACGCGCACCACTTCACCTTCCAGGGCGTTGCGGGCGGAGAGCCGGTAGCCGGCGGCATCGGTCATCAGCACCACCCATGGCGCCTTGACCAGCGCCACCGCCTGCTTGCCGACGTTGATGTTGAGGTTGTGCAGGCTGGCCATGGTCACCACGGCCACCAGCTTCTCACCGCCGCCCAGGGTCAGTTCGACCTCGGCGTTGACCGCGCCGGGCTGAACGGCGCTGACGGTCCCTTCAAAGACATTGCGGGCACTGACTTTCATGGTGAGGCACTCCTTTAGCGGGTTTTATTCCTGCGGGGCTGGCGCCAGCCGGGCTTCCAGCTCGGCAACCTGCTTTTCCAGGGCTTCCAGGCGTGCGCGGGTGCGCGCCAGGACCACCATCTGGCTGTCGAATTCGTCGCGGCTGACCAGGTCCAGCTTGCTGAAGGCACCTTGCATCAGCACTTTGAACTGGCTTTCGAGTTCGGCGCGGGGCTGGGCGGTGTCGCTGCTGAAAAGGCGCGAGGCCTGGTCGCTCAGGGCGTCGAGAAGGGCTTTGGGCGCGAGCATGTGCGGCTGTCCACTGAATCTGAGAAATGGCCCGCAGTGTAGCACGGTGCAAATGCCCTTCTGATTGCACGTTTTTCGAGCAGCCTGCCGCGCCTGCGCGCACCGAAGTTGTGCATCTTTTTCGTACTGGCGACTGGCCAATGCCCGCTGCTACATGCAAGGCACTGTTTTCCCGCGCATTAACGGAACTGGCAAGGATTCTGCAAAGACCTGAGTGAGCCATGCACTGATGCAGTTCCTTGTGACCAGGCAGTGCGCACGCGGAGCCGGATGCCGACGACGCGTTACAAAGCCAAGCGCTGCGCTTAGACTTGAGACGGGTTTGTTTTCCTGGGGCAAGTCCACCAAATCGGGAGAGAGTTTCATGAAGCTAGTCACAGCCATCATCAAGCCGTTCAAGTTGGACGACGTGCGCGAGTCGCTGTCGGAAATCGGCGTGCAGGGCATTACCGTCACCGAAGTCAAAGGCTTCGGCCGGCAGAAGGGCCACACCGAGCTGTATCGCGGTGCGGAGTACGTGGTCGATTTCCTGCCCAAGGTGAAGATCGACGTGGCCATCGACGACAAGGACCTCGATCGCGTGATCGAAGCCATCACCAAGGCAGCCAACACCGGCAAGATCGGTGACGGCAAGATCTTCGTGGTGAATCTGGAGCAGGCGATCCGCATCCGTACCGGCGAAACCGATACCGACGCGATCTAAGCGCCGAACAACGCCTCACCAAACCCAACGCCCCAGGAGAAAACAACATGACTCTGCGTAAGATCGCAGGGCTAGGAGCCCTATTGTCCCTCGTAATGCCGGGCCTTGCCCTGGCAGAGGATGCTGCCCCGGTGCTGAACTCCGGCGACACCGCCTGGATGCTCACCTCCACGGCGCTGGTGCTGTTCATGACCATCCCGGGCCTGGCCCTGTTCTATGGCGGCATGGTGCGTTCCAAGAACGTGCTGTCGGTGATGATGCAGTGCTTCGCCATCACGGGCCTGATCAGCATTCTCTGGGTCGTGTACGGCTACAGCATGGCCTTCGATACCACCGGTATGGAAAAGGGCGTGCTCAACTTCAATTCCTTCGTCGGCGGCTTCTCCAAGGCGTTTCTCAGCGGCGTCACGCCGTCTGGGCTAACCTCCGCCACCGCGCTGTTCCCCGAAGCCGTCTTCATCACCTTCCAGATGACCTTCGCCATCATCACCCCGGCGCTGATCGTCGGTGCCTTCGCCGAACGCATGAAGTTCTCGGCGATGCTGGTGTTCATGGGCATCTGGTTCACCCTGGTCTACGCACCGATCGCGCACATGGTCTGGAGCGGTGACGGCGCGCTGCTGTGGGACTGGGGCGTGCTCGACTTCGCCGGCGGCACCGTGGTGCACATCAACGCCGGTATCGCCGGCCTGGTCTGCTGCCTGGTGCTGGGCAAGCGCAAAGGCTACCCGACCACGCCGATGGCCCCGCACAACCTGGGCTACACCCTGATGGGCGCAGCCATGCTGTGGATCGGCTGGTTCGGCTTCAACGCAGGCTCCGCCGCCGCGGCCAACGGCACCGCCGGCATGGCCATGCTGGTGACCCAGATCGCCACTGCTGCTGCGGCATTGGGCTGGATGTTCGCCGAGTGGATCTTCCACGGCAAACCCAGCGCCCTGGGCATCGCCTCCGGCGTGGTGGCCGGCCTGGTGGCCATCACCCCGGCAGCGGGCACCGTGGGCCCGATGGGCGCCCTGGTGATCGGCCTGGCCTCTGGTGTGATCTGCTACTTCTGCGCCACCAGCCTCAAGCGCAAGCTGGGCTATGACGACTCGCTCGACGCCTTTGGCGTGCACGGCATCGGCGGCATCGTAGGGGCCATCCTCACCGGTGTGTTCGCGGCACCGGCCCTGGGCGGCTTCGGCGCGGTCACCGATATCGGGGCTCAGGTCTGGGTTCAGGCCAAGGGCGTGATCTTCACCGTGGCCTACACCGCCATCGTCACCTACGTGATCCTCAAGGTGCTGGATGTGGTGATGGGCCTGCGGGTCAACGAAGAAGAAGAGTCGGTCGGCCTCGACCTGGCTCAACACAACGAACGCGGCTACAACCTGTAACTGCGACGTTGGAAAACTTGCCCGGCTTGCCGGGCATTTTTTTGCCTGTTTTTTGCCATTTCCCGCAGGGCAAACGGTTTATCACTCACGTTCGCGACGTAGGGCGAAAACTTACAACGGGCAGGGCGTTTATGGAGCTTTGCTTTTTCCACGGGCGCGCTAGAATGCGCGCCGAGGGGTGTAAGACGAGATGTCCGCGCACCCGCTCAGCCTTTGCTAGGCTTGCCAATAGCGTGTGGCCAGCAGGGGCTCAAGGTTTTGTCAGGCCCTGCCAGGAGCAGGGTCTGCTGGGTGCCGACTCCCATCAGGAGCGCCGACCCAAGGGCAGTGGCCTAACCCACGGCCAGTTGAATTTTCACTGGTGGCTGCCGGTCTACGGCTGCACTGGTCTATAACTAACCTGCTTTTCGCAAGTCATGAGGTAGAACATGAGCGACGACGATCTGGAAAATGATGACCTCGAAGTAGGCGACGAAGACGAGGCGGATGACGGCCTCGAAGCGGCGGCCGACGATGGCGCAGAAGATGCTGGCGATGACGACAGCAGCCCGGCACCCACTGCCAAGGGCAAGTCCAAGGCGGCTGTCTCGGTAGACGAGATGCCGAGCATGGAAGCCAAGCAGAAGGAGCGTGATGCCCTGGCCAAGGCGATGGAAGAGTTCCTTTCTCGCGGTGGCAAGGTGCAGGAAGTCGAGGCCAACGTGGTCGCCGACCCGCCCAAGAAGCCGGACAACAAGTACGGCAGCCGCCCTATCTGAGTGGCTGAACACAAAAAAGCCCGCCGTCGCTGCGGGCTTTTTTGTGCCTGGTGGTTTCCCCACAAAGGTCGCTAATGCCCTCTGTGGGAGCCGGCTTGCCGGCGATGGGCTGCAAAGCAGCCCCCGTCAGCGCCAGCGCGCAATCACCTCAGGCAGCTGGGATAACCGCTGAATTTCTGCATCAGGCGCTTTATCGCCACTCCAGGCCTTGCCCTGCGGGTTGAACCACACCGCCCGCAGCCCGGCCCGCTGCGCCCCGCCAATGTCATCGCCAGGGTGGTCGCCCACATGCACTGCGGCGCCAGCCTCGACATCACCACGCTTGAGCGCCTCCATGAACGGCGCCGGGTCCGGCTTGCCGATCCCCAGGTCTTCGGCACACAGGGCGAACGCGAAGTAATCCGAAAGCCCCAGCCGGCGCACATCGGCATTGCCGTTGGTGACCACGCCCAGGGTGTAGTGATGGCTCAGGATTTCCAGCACCGGCTGCACCTCGGGGAACACCTCGACCTGGTGCCGGGCATGCAAAAACACCTCGAACCCTTCGTTGGCCAACGCCTGTGCCTGCTTTTCGCTGTAACCGACCTCTTCCAGCGCGTGGCACAGCACGCGCCGGCGCAGGGCGCTGATGCGGTGCTTGAGGCCCGGCTCGGCCTGCACCAGGCGTTCACGGATGGCGAACAGGTGCTCCACCGGCACGCCGCCGAGCACCGGGGCGTTGGCCTGCAGCCAGTCGCGCAGCACGACTTCTGCGCTGGCGATCACGGGCGCGGTGTCCCACAGGGTGTCGTCGAGGTCGAAGGTGATCAGCTTGATGCTCATGAGTCTGTGCCTTTGCTGCGTTTGGCCCGAGGGTGGGCGCTGTCGTACACCGCGGCCAGGTGCTGGAAGTCCAGGTGGGTGTAGATCTGCGTGGTGCTGATGTCGGCGTGGCCGAGCATTTCCTGCACCGCGCGCAGGTCCTGGGACGATTCCAGCACATGGCTGGCGAAGGAATGGCGAAGCATGTGCGGGTGCAGGTGCTGGCCCAGTTCGCGCTCGCCGGCCGCCTTGACCCGCATCTGGATGGCCCGTGGGCTGAGCCGGTTGCCCTGGCGGGTGATGAACACGGCGCTGTCGCGTGGGCCGCCGATGCCGCGCAGCCTGAACCAGGCCTGCAACGCCTCACGGGCCTTGCGCCCCACCGGCAGCACGCGCGCCTTGCCACCCTTGCCGAGCACCTGGACCAGCCCGGCGCTGAGGTCGAGGTGTTCGAGGTCGAGCTGGGTCAGTTCGGACAGGCGCAGGCCAGAGGAGTAGAACAGCTCGAGAATGGCCTGGTCGCGGCGGGCGATGAAGTCGTCGTCGACGCCGCCATCGAGCAGCTGCAGGGCGCGGTCGGTGTCCAGCACCTTGGGCAGCCGGCGCTCGCCCTTGGGCGCGCTCAGGCCGCTGGCCGGGTCGTGATTGCACAGCCCTTCGCGGTTGAGGTAGCGATACAGGCCGCGCACGGCCGACAACAACCGCGCCAGGCTGCGCGAGGACTGGCCCTGGTGATGCTGACGGGCGATGAGCTGGCGCAGTTGCTGGATCTGCAGGGCGCCCCAGCCGGCGATGCCCTGGGTGTTGCAGTATTCGATGACCTTGTCGAGGTCGCGCCGGTAGGCCAGCAGGGTATGGTCCGACACCTGGCGCTCGTTGCGCAGGTGTGCGCAATAAGCCTCCAGCTGGCGTTCCATCAGCGCACCGGACGCAGGGTCTGGGTCACGCGGGGCACCACACGGCCGAGTACTTCGGCGATGTAACCGAGGAACAGCGTGCCGACGCTGCTCTTGTAGTGCTGCGGGTCACGGCTGCCGATCGCCAGCACGCCATGCAGCCCTTGGTATTCCAGTGCGGCGACGGCGCTGGAGCCCACTTCCAGGCGCTGCTCCTCGCCGAACAGGAAGGCCAGCTCCTTCTCGCGCAGGTTGCCGCTGACCGTCTTGCCGCCACCGAGCAGCCCGCCGATAGCCTGCTGGGCCTCGGTGTTGCTGACCCAGCGCCCGACGGGCGCGGCGTTGTCGCCGAACAGGATCAGGCTGACGAAGGGCACCTGGAATTCCTGGCGCAAGCTGTCTTCGACGGCCATCACCACTTCTTCCAGGCTGCCGGCGTCGAGCAGGTCGAGGATCAGCCGGCGGGTCTTGTCGAACAGCCGGTCGTTGTCCCGGGCCACGTCCATCAATTGCGACAGGCGATGGCGCATTTCGATGTTGCGATCGCGCAGCAGCGTGAGCTGGCGCTCCACCAGCGACACGCTGTCGCCGCGCTGGTGGGGGATTCGCTGTTCGACCAGCAGCTCGTCGTGCTCGGCGAAGAAGGTTGGGTGGGCGCGCAGGTAGGCGACCACCGCTTCGGCATCGAGCTCGTTGGACTGCTGGGGTACAACCTTGGGCTGATCGGTCATGGCGGTTACTCGCTTAGAGACGAACCTGTCCTTCGTAGACGCGCACGGCCGGGCCGGTCATCAGCACGGGCTTGCCGGGGCCGGCCCATTCGATGTGCAGGCGGCCACCGGGCAGGTCGAGGGATACCGGGGAGTCCATCCAGCCTTGGCTGATGGCGGCCACCGCAGCGGCGCAGGCGCCGGTGCCGCAGGCCTGGGTTTCACCCGCGCCGCGTTCCCAGACGCGCAGGTTGGCGCGATGGCGGTCGATGACCTGGATGAAACCGGCATTCACCCGCTGCGGGAAGCGTGGGTGGTGTTCGATTTTCGGGCCCAGGGTGTGTACCGGTGCGCTGCGCACGTCATCGACGCGCAGCACGGCATGCGGGTTGCCCATGGACACGGCGGCAATCGAATGGACCTGGCCGTCGACTTCCAGCGGGTAGCTCAGCGCCTGCTCGTCGGCCACGAACGGGATCTCGGCCGGCACGAAGCGCGGCGGGCCCATGTCGACACTGACCTGGCCATCGTTCTGCACGTCCAGCACGATGATGCCGCTCTTGGTTTCCACGCGGATGCGCTTCTTCGCGGTCAGGCGCTTGTCCAGCACGAAACGGGCGAAGCAGCGCGCGCCGTTGCCGCACTGCTCGACCTCGGAGCCGTCGGCGTTGAAGATGCGGTAGCGAAAGTCCACTTCCGGGTTGCTCGGCGCCTCGACGATCAGCAGCTGGTCGAAGCCGATGCCGGTGTGGCGGTCACCCCATTGCTTGGCGTGCTTGGGCTGGATGTGAGCGTGCTGGCTGACCAGGTCGAGGACCATGAAGTCGTTGCCCAGCCCATGCATCTTGGTAAAGCGCAGCAGCATGGGGTCACTCCGGCAGCAGGCTTTCGCCAGCGTACAGTTCGGCGATGGTCTCGCGACGGCGTACTTCGAAAGCCTGGTCGCCGTCGACCAGGATTTCCGCGCAACGGCCACGGGTGTTGTAGTTGGAGCTCATGACAAAACCATAGGCGCCTGCCGACTGCACGGCCAGCAGGTCACCTTCGGCCAGGTTCAGCTGGCGGTCCTTGGCCAGGAAGTCGCCGGTTTCGCAGATCGGCCCGACCAGGTCGTAGGCACGGCCTTCGCCTTCGCGTGGGGTGACCGCGCTGACGCCCATCCAGGCCTGGTACAGGGCCGGGCGGATCAGGTCGTTCATCGCCGCATCGATGATGGCGAAGTCCTTGTGTTCGGTGTGCTTGAGGTATTCCACGCGGGTCAGCAGGACGCCGGCGTTGGCCACGATGTAGCGGCCCGGTTCGAACACCAGGGCCAGGTCACGGTCGCCGACGCGCTCGCGGATGGCCTTGATGTAGTCGGCCACCAGCGGTGGCTGCTCGTCGCGATAACGCACGCCGACACCGCCACCGAGGTCCAGGTGGCGCAGGTGGATGCCGCATTCGGCGAGGCGGTCGACCAGCACCAGCAGGCGGTCGAGGGCATCGAGGAACGGGTCGACGGTTGTCAGCTGCGAGCCGATGTGGCAGTCGACACCGACCACTTCCAGGTTCGGCAGCTGCGCGGCACGCACGTAGATGGCCTCGGCGTCGGCGATGGCGACGCCGAACTTGTTCTCTTTGAGGCCGGTGGAGATGTACGGGTGGGTACCGGCGTCGACGTCCGGGTTGACCCGCAGCGAGATCGGCGCAACCTTGCCCATCTCGGCCGCCACGACCTGCAGGCGCTCGAGCTCGTCGGTGGACTCGACGTTGAAGCAGTGCACGCCGACTTCCAGGGCGCGGCGCATGTCTTCGCGGGTCTTGCCGACGCCGGAGAACACCACGCGATCGGCACGCCCGCCAGCGGCCAGCACACGCTCCAGCTCACCGCCGGAAACGATGTCGAAACCTGCACCCATGCGCGCCAAAATGTTCAGCACGCCGAGGTTGGAGTTGGCCTTGACCGCGAAGCAGACCAGGTGCTCGACGCCTTGCAGGGCATCGGTATAGCTGCGGTACTGGGCTTCGATGTGGGCGCGCGAGTAGACGTAGGTCGGGGTGCCGAAACGTTCGGCGATGGCCTGCAGGGCCACGCCTTCCGCGAACAGTTCACCGTCGCGGTAGTTGAAAGCGTTCATGAGATTTCCTTACTGCGCAGGCGACTGCTCGGGCTCGATGGGCTGCTCGTCCTGCGGCTGTACCGCTGGTGCGTGCTTGTGCTGATGCGACTTCTGGCTGCCTTTGCCATCCTTGCCGTCTTCGGGCAGGTACAGGGGGCCTTTCTGACCGCAGGCCGAAACGAGGCAGGCAACCGCGACCAGCGCCGCAAGTGAGGAAATCAGGCGCTTCATGGGTGAAATCCTTTGAAATATGCAGTATTGCGCCCGAGTATACCGAGCGACCGGCGGATTGCCTATGCAAGAGCCGGTCCGTCGGGCGGGCTATGCTTGTGGGCCAGCGGCTAACCTTTGCATTCGGCGCCAAGCGCCCGTATCTTGCCCGGCTTGCCTGTAATGCAGCCAATTTCGAGGTTCCTGCAATGAGTTTGAGCGAAGCGCGTTTCCATGATCTGGTCGACGCCACCCAACAGGCCCTGGAAGACCTGTTCGACGAGAGCGGCCTGGACCTGGACATGGAGAATTCCGCCGGCGTCCTCACCATCAAGTTCGACAACGGCAGCCAGCTGATCTTCAGCCGCCAGGAGCCGCTGCGCCAGCTGTGGCTGGCCGACCGCTCCGGTGGCTTCCACTTCGACTACGACCAAGAGAGCGGCAAGTGGGTGTGCGAGAAGAGCGAAGAGCTGCTTGGCGAAATGCTCGAGCGCATTGTCTGGGAGCGGGCCGGCGAGAAGCTGGACTTCGACGAGATCTGACATGACTGCCCAGGCGCGGCCAGCCAAGCCGCTGTACAGCAACGTCAGCCCCGCAGTGCCTTCGCCGTGCATCAGCGTGTGCCGGCTGGATGAGCACAAGGTGTGTACCGGTTGCCATCGCCACGTCGAGCATATTCGCGAATGGCGTGCGGCCGACGATGAACGGCGCCGGCAGATCTGCCGCGAAGCCGAGGCCCTGCGCGCACGGGCTTGAGTATTTGCCCGGCTGTGGTAGTGTCGAGGCATGCGTCGCTGACGCCGGAGCATTCACAAACCCCGCCCTTGGGCGGGGTTTTGCTTTATCTGCCCATCGAAAACCGCCCGTTCAAAGGAGCCTGACTGGATCATGAGCACCAAGCCTTCCCTCATCCTCACCCGCTTGGACGTACAGCGTCTGGAGCGCCTGCTCGACAGCCTCGACGAAAGTACCCCGGGTGTGCTCGCCTTGCAGGACGAGCTGGACCGTGCCGACCAGGTGGTCAGCCATGAGGACGTGCCCGCCGGCGTGGTGACCATGAACTCGCGCGTGCACTGCCGCGAAGAGGCCAGTGGCAAGGACTATCACCTGACCCTGGTGTACCCGAAGGACGCAGGCCCCGAGGGCAACGTCTCGATCCTGGCACCTATCGGCTGCGCCTTGCTGGGCTTGTCGGTCGGCGACCAGATCGACTGGCCCGCCCCCGGCGGCAAGACCCTGAAGCTCAAGCTGCTGGCGGTCGAGTACCAGCCGGAAGCGGCGGGCGATTTCGACCTCTGAGCCTCAGGGCTCCAGGGTCGCCTGAAGCTGCGCCAGGCCATCGTTGAGCGCCTGCTCAAGCTCGCGCTTGTAGCGCAGGTACAGCAGGGTCGAACCCTGCTCATCCTCGAGCAGCTCCGACAAGTCCAGGTCAGTGATGTAGCAACGGTAGTGCCCGGCACTGCGGCGCTGGCCGAGGATTTGCCGGGCAACCACGGCATACAGCTCGTCGCCATGCTCCAGCTCGGAGAACTCCTGCTGGTCGCAGTACAACGTCACATGCACCTCATCCCCCGCGCCCGCCTGCACGATGGCCTGCACCTCGTAATACGGCAGGCCGTCGCCATCGACTGGCGCCGGGCGCGGCTCGCTGCTGCGCGCCTTGCCCGGCCCTGAGGGCAGCAGCTGCGCGTAGTGGATCTGCAGCGAGGCCTGTTGCACATAGTCCAATGGCAGGCGCGCATCGCGGCGCATCACCACCGAGCGCAGAAAACGCTGCAGCGGCAGCAGCAGGTGGCTTTCGTCGTGCAGCGGCAGGCGCTGCTGCCACAGGGCGTTGTATTCATCCAGCACATACAGGTCGGCCCAGCCGTCGAACAGGCGGTAGAACACCTGGATGCAGTCGGCGCGGCCTTGCTCCAGCACCAGCGGCAGGTCGTGGTCCTGCAGGGCGTTGCCATCCAGGTGCAGGGGGCTGTAGACGCTGCGCTCTTCGGCCAGGTAGTCGAGCACGGCGGCATGCCCGCTCAGCGTCGCCAGGCTGACCTGGCCAGGCAACAGCTCAAGCACATGGGTGTATTGCGCCACTTGCAGCAGGTAGCGGTGGTTGCGGCCCTGGTCGAGCAGCAGTTGCACGGTATCGAAAATGTCCTCGACCCGCTGGCTGATGGCTTGCGCGCGGTTGTGGCAGAAGCAGCGCACCCGCACGCGCGGCCGGTGGCTGCGCTGGCCGAGGCTGTTGAGAAAATCGCGCAGGCAGCGCAGCAGGGCGTGTTCGCCGTCGTAGCGCTGCACCAGCACTTCGTTCCAGCTGTTGAGGGTGACCTGGTCGAAGGTCAGCACCAGGTTTTCGCGCACCCCGGCGTAGCTCAGCGAGTCGGTGCGCTCGGTGGTCATCAGGATGTTCAGGTCGCGGTGCTGGCGCAGCGGGTCGATGCCGACGTTGACCAGCAACAGGATCTCGTCGGCCACGCTGGGTTGCAGCAGGCGCACTTCGCTGACCGGCTCCAGCGGCAGGGGGATGCTCTGCTGCAGGCTGCCGAGCAGGTTGAACAGCTCGAACTCACTGAGATCGCTTACCCCGGGATGCAGCGCCAGGCGCGTGCTGCTGTCGATCACGCCGTTGCGATGGGCCCAGGTCAGCAGCTCGAGCAGCTCGCGGCAGCGCTTGATCGGGCTGAAATGCTCCCACTCATGCACGCCCAGGTTGCCGTTGTACAGGCCCCAGTGGTGGCTGCCGGGCTCCTTGCGGTTGGGCGAGTGGACCAGGGTCAGGGTGTCTTCGGCAAGGTCGGGGGCGATGCCGGGGTTGATCACTTCGATCTTGCCGGCGCGGCGCTCGAACGCCGCGTACAGGCGCCGGCCGAGCACATTCATGTCGCGCTGGTCGGCGCGGTTGCTGGCGTTCTGGTTCTGCGCGAACTGGCCGAGAAAGCGGTAGCTGTGGTTGAGCTCGGCCACCAGTTCGCGACGCTCCAGCGCAACCTGGCGCACCTTCCACTGGCTGCGGCTGTCGAGCAGGGCCAGCTGGCGCTCATCCCAGCCCCATTCGTCCGCCAGGCGCTGCAGCAACTGGCGCTGCCAGCCATTGCTGCGGCTGCGCTCCAGGCCGCTGAGTTTCTTGTTGACCTTCAGGTACAGGCTGCGGCGCACCAGTTCAAGGCGCGTGGTCTCGCCGCGCTGCTGCAGGTAGCGCTCGATGCGGCGGTAAACCATCACGTAGGGGTCCAGCTCATCGAGGTTCAGGCGGTTGGCGAACACCGCCTCCTTGTAATCCAGGCTCAGGCAGCGCACGGCGGGATATTCGCTGGCGTAGACCTCGGTCAGCAGCAGCTTGAGCAGCGACTTGTAGGGTGAGTCGATGCCCTTGAACAGCTGCCACAGGCCGGCGCCGACGAACTCGCCGGCCGGGATGTGGGCCAGATGGCCGAGGTCGAGCGCGTCGGTGCTGCGGATGAAGCGCTTGCTCAGCAAGGTTTCGCTATAGCGCTGGTAGTGCTGCTCTTCATACACCGGCACCAGCCACCACAGCGGCGTGCGCCCGGCCAGCCAGATGGCGGTGCGGTAGAACTCGTCGAGCAGCAGGTAGTGCTGGGTGGTGCCGCAATCGTCGGAACTGAGCTGGCCGTCACGCAGGCCTTGGGCAAAGCCCTGCGGGTCGATGAGGAAAAAGTGCGCCTCGGCGCCCAGGCTGGCGGCCCAGGTCTCGAGCAACTGGCACTTGCGCTGCAGCTCTTCGCGCTGGCTGTCGTCCAGGCCGGGGGCGTGGCACACCCACAGGTCCATGTCGCTCTGTTCGGCCTGGGCCAGGGAGCCGAGGCTGCCCATCAGGAACAACCCGTGGATCGGGCGGTGAGGGTTGCCCAGGCGCGTCTTGTAGGTGAACGAGCGGGCCAGCCGCTGGCCTTCGGCGACCAGCCCGGCAGCCGGCTCGAAGCCCGATATGCCGGCCGGGGTGCTGCCGGAGACATAGCCTGGCAGCAGCGGATGGTTGACGTGGAACAGCAGCGGCAGCAGGGTCAGCACTTGCTGCTGGCGGGTTGAAAGCCCTTCCATGGCACGCTCGAGGCGGCCCTGGTTGAGCTGCAGAAAGCGCGCACGCAGTTTCGCCAGCACCTTGCGGTCGATGCCGTCGTCCAGGTCCGGGCGGATTTCGTGGGGGTGGTTCATTGCGCACTCAGGGGCAGGCCGGGGAAGCTTTGGCGAGTTTAGCCTGAGTGGAGCACTCGGATAAGCTGCGATTGGGTTTTTGACGCCATTTTTCTAGCGCCCGTTTGGCCCTTGTCGCCGGCACGCCGGCGACAAGGCCGGTACAGGTTCAGGCAGGCTGCGGGGCCTTGAGGATGTTCAGCAGCAGTTGCACGCTTTCGGCCGCGTCGTGGCCAAGGCTGGTGAGGTACCCGCCATCAGGCTCATCGGTCAATTGCTTTTCGTGCAGGCGTTTGGCCGCAGCGACCAGGGCGGGGGAGGCGTTCGCGTGAATCTTGATGCCTTCCTGGCTGCTGTCCAGGTTGAACAGCGCGAGCACTTCCAGTTCGGCGATCAAATCGGGGGTGAAGGACATGGCGACTCCTGACTTCCAGACGAGGATGGCGGCACCGCCAGCGGTGCCTGACCCTGGAGTGTAGCCGGGTTATTCGTCCTCGCCTTGATCTGCCTCAGGTGGCAGCTCGGGCAGGGCGCGCAGGGCGTTTTCGTACCACTGGGCGTCGAACGGGCGATCTTCGGCGAGCATGTTGTCGATCTCGATGGCCAGCACATGGGCCATGAGGTTGAGGATGTCTTCGCGCTCGTAGCCGACCAGGGTCAGCTTGTTGAAGGTGGCCTTGGCAGCCGCTGGCTCGCCGCTTTCGATCTGGTTCTCGATGGCCTGGGTCAGCGTTGCCTCGGCGAAGGCTTCGTCGTCGTTGTCGATGTCGGTGGGCTCGCTCATGGCGCTACTCCTGATAGGGGGCGTACAGTTTGCCACGCCCGCGCTGGTCATGGCTTGCCGATCGGTCTATAAAAGCCGGGCCATCCCCACACGGCCTGGAGGCTGTTACCCATGCTCAAGCTTCACGGATTCGCGGTCAGCAACTACTACAACATGGTCAAGCTGGCGCTGCTGGAAAAAGGCCTGCCGTTCGAGGAGGTCACCTTCTATGGCGGCCAGGCGCCCCAGGCCCTGGCGGTCAGCCCGCGGGGCAAGGTGCCGGTGCTGGAGACCGAACATGGCTTTCTCAGCGAGACCAGCGTGATCCTCGACTACATCGAGCAGACCCGGGGTGGCAAGGCGCTGCTGCCGGCCGACCCGTTCGAGCAGGCCAAGGTGCGCGAGCTGCTCAAGGAGATCGAGCTGTACATCGAGTTGCCGGCGCGGACTTGCTATGCCGAGGCATTCTTCGGCACGGCGGTGGAGCCGGTGGTCAAGGAGCGTGCACGTGCCGAGCTGCTGGCGGGGTTCGCCACGCTCAAGCGCAATGGCTGCTTTGCACCTTATGTGGCGGGTGAGGAGCTGACCGTGGCCGACCTGATGTTCTGCTTCTCGGTCGACCTTGCATATGCGGTGGGCAAGAAGGTGCTGAACATCGACTTCCTGGCGGACTTCCCGCAGGCGGCGGCGTTGCTCGAGAAAATGCGCGAGAACCCGCACATGGCGCGGATCGTTGCAGACAAGGACGCGGCGATGCCGGCGTTCCAGGAGATGATTCGCAGCGGCAAGCGCTGATCGCTGGGGGCTGCCTTGCAGCCCAATCGCCGGCAAGCCGGCTCCCACATGGGCCCCGTGGGAGCCGGCTTGCCGGCGATCGAGGGCAGCGCCCTCGCAAGTGGCTATCAGCGCGAAGCCAGCAACGCCTTGCCACGCACAACGGCAGTACGCACCTGAGCCGGTGCAGTGCCGCCAATGTGGTCACGCGCATTCACCGAGCCTTCCAGGGTCAGCACGGCGAACACGTCCTGCTCGATCTGGTCGCTGAATTGGCGCAGTTCGTCCAGGCTCATTTCGGCCAGGTCCTTGCCGGTATCGACGCCATATTTCACCGCATGGCCAACGATTTCGTGGCAATCGCGGAACGGCAGGCCACGGCGTACCAGGTAGTCGGCCAGGTCAGTGGCGGTGGAGAAGCCGCGCAGGGCCGCCTCGCGCATGATGGCATGGCGTGGCTTGATCGCCGGGATCATGTCGGCAAAGGCACGCAGCGAATCACGCAGGGTGTCGGCGGCGTCGAACAGCGGTTCCTTGTCTTCCTGGTTGTCCTTGTTGTAGGCCAGCGGCTGGCCCTTCATCAAGGTCAGCAGGCCGGTCAGGGCGCCGAACACGCGGCCGCTCTTGCCACGCACCAGCTCCGGCACGTCAGGGTTCTTCTTCTGCGGCATGATCGAGCTGCCGGTGCAGAAGCGATCGGGCAGGTCGACGAACTGGAACTGCGCGCTGGTCCACAGCACCAGCTCTTCGGAGAAGCGCGACAGGTGCATCATCGCCACGCTGGCCGCGGCGCAGAATTCGATGGCGAAGTCACGGTCCGAAACGCCGTCCAGCGAGTTGCCGGCCACGGCTTCGAAGCCC
This sequence comes from Pseudomonas sp. UBA6315, assembly GCF_002438125.1. NCBI lineage: Bacteria > Pseudomonadati > Pseudomonadota > Gammaproteobacteria > Pseudomonadales > Pseudomonadaceae > Pseudomonas > Pseudomonas sp. UBA6315. The sequence continues at coordinate 815 of NZ_DJTF01000020.1, read as the reverse complement.
AGCAGCTGACAGGTCAGCTCGCGGTCGATCGGGTAGGTGGTGCCAGCCAGCGCGGCGCTGCCCAGGGGCATGCGGTTGGTGCGCTTGCGGCAGTCGACCAGGCGCTCGTAGTCGCGGCTGAGCATTTCGAACCAGGCCAGCAGGTGGTGGCCGAAGGTGACGGGCTGGGCGGTCTGCAGGTGGGTGAAGCCCGGCATGATGGTGTCGGCTTCACGCTCGGCCTGCTCCAGCAGGCCTTCCTGCAGGCGGGTGATTTCGGCCAGGATCAGGTCGATCTCGTCACGCAGCCACAGGCGGATGTCGGTGGCTACCTGGTCGTTGCGGCTACGGCCGGTGTGCAGCTTCTTGCCGGTGATGCCGATGCGGTCGGTCAGGCGCGCCTCGATGTTCATGTGCACATCTTCGAGGTCCACGCGCCAGTCGAAGTTGCCGGCCTCGATCTCGCCCTGGATGGTCTTCAGGCCGTCGATGATGGTGTCGCGCTCGGCATCGCTGAGCACGCCGACCTGCGCCAGCATGGTGGCGTGGGCGATCGAACCCATGATGTCGTGGCGGTACAGGCGCTTGTCGAAGTCGACCGAAGCGGTGAAGCGGGCGACGAAGGCGTCGACGGGTTCACTGAAGCGGCCGCCCCAGGACTGATTGGTCTTGTCGGTGCTCATGGATTCACTCGTTGAAGGCGTGAACGAAAAAGTGGCGCCGATAATAGCAGGGTTGGGCGCGCCGCCGAAGGACACCGGTCGACAGAAATCTGCGGCAAACCGTAGCAATGGCGGGGGATGAGGATATTCACCGATTGAACGGCAGTGTTCCAC